>JAPKBI010000046.1 GCA_028823475.1 Halioglobus sp.
ATCGTCAGCTGGGCTTATTTGCCTCTGTAGCGTCAAATATAGAGCGTACTGCGGCCAAAAACTTGTCCTTGCGAAACGGTTTTTCTAGGACAGGGAAGTCCATGGTGTCGGCGGAACGTTCCTGTGAATGATCTAAGAAACCGGTCATATACAGCACTTCAACATGAGGGTTACATTTACGCGCAAACCGCGAAAGCGATGCCCCATCGATAGATGGCATAACCATATCGGTAATTAAAAGATCAATGCACGGGACACTTGATTCAATAATGTTTAAAGCTACATCAGCTTTGTTGGTGCTTTTTACGCTATAGCCTGATTTTTCTAGCCATGAGACCGCTAATGTTAAAATTTCTGTCTGATCATCGACTACTAAGATGACCTTTCTCGCGGCAACTGAATTTAGATATCTACTATCGGTCGATAGATTATTAGAATTTGCCTTAGGTAAGAAAATTTGCACAGTTGTTCCTTGGCCAGGCTTCGACGCTATAGTGGCTCCCCCGTCTAACTGATTGGCCATGCGTGACACCATCGATAAGCCAATTCCTTTATGTCCGCTAGACTTTTTTGTGGAGAAAAATGGATCGAATGCGTTTTCAACATCGCTAGCGTTCATTCCTGAGCCTGTATCAGAGACCCCGATAACGACATAATCACCTGATGATAAAGCCAATTTTTCGTTATTTATGGATGAACTGTGTGCGCTTTTTAGGGATATTGTAATCTGGCCGCTACCGACAATGGCTTCGCGGGCATTGATCACTATGTTTCGGATGGCTTCCGATAGCCAGCTGTGATTCGAATTGACCAGTAATGGTTTATCATCGCCCTGTGTATGCAAATTGATATCTTGCCCGGCCTCGACCTGAAGTGCAGGCAAAATATCTACAACCATTGGGATGATATCGAAGCGGTCCCGCGGTATTGGCTGGTCAGTTCCCACCGCAAGTAGTGACTTTACGACACCGGTTCCGCGCATTGCGGCATCGTGTGCTACCTTGAGTCTACCTTGCATGATTTCATTAACGGGTGTGTCTCCCTCGTGGGCAATAGCCAAGTCAAGGTTGCCAATCACAATGGCAAGTAGGTTATTAAACTCATGCGCAAGTACCCCAGTGAGTTCACCCAAGATTTCAATTTTTTGATCTGATTCTCTGCGTTTTAACGCTTCTGCTTGCTCTGTGATGTCGCGAATTACGCTGATAAATTTTAAACCGGTTTCAGTTTTGTGTGCATTGACGATCGCTTCAAATGGAAACTCTGACCCGTCCCGTCGAGTCGCAAAGACTGGCTGCTCAGTGTGATAAAATTCCCCAAGGTTTGCAGCTTCGGCGCTGTTATGCATCCTGAGAAAATACGCTTTTGATTGATCGGCGACAATGGTCTCATAATTTTTATTGCGTATCTCGTCTCGCGACCAGCCGAATAAAGCTACTGCCGCGTCATTAACATCTTCGATGTTGCCTACTGTGTCATAGGTAATAATCGCGTCAGGAAGGGCTTCGAAAAGCCCTGTGTATTTATCATGCGCGGCTTTCAATTCGTATTCAGCGCTCCTGCGCGTACTAATATCGTAAATGAAAGCAAAAAAATGCCAGCCGTCTTCAGTTTGTATTGCGTTAATCAGCAGTTCAATGGGTAATTCAGTGCCATCGGCACACAAGGCCTCAAGCTCTACAATGTTGCCTATCACCAAACCTTCACCCGTGCTCTGAAAGCGCTTCATGCCGTTCTCATGTGCTTCCTTATATCGAGCAGGGATGAGGGTTTCAGAGAGTTTTCGGTGCCGCACCTGCTCTAGCGTCCAGCCAAATACTTGATGAGCCGCATTGTTCCATTCGAGGACTATTCCCTTTTCGTCAAGGTGGACGAAAGGCTGCCTCGCACTAACAACGATAGCATCGTGAAATGCGCTTGTGCGCCTGCGTTCTTTTCGGTTTGTTTCATGCGCAAAGATAATGTGTGTAAAAATCACTCCAATAATTAGGGTAGCTATAGACGCCCACAGTGGCTTCGACATGTTCAAAGACTGAGCTAGTGCAGTCCCGGTCTCGGTTATTATCGAACTATTTTTTCCAGTGGCTGTATTCTCTGCTGACCAATAACCGTCTGTCCTGTCACGGTTTACATCCTGCAATATTGTCACATCACTATTTTTGTGACGGCCTGAGTTGTCAACTGCTTCGGTTATACTCGTTGAGTCTCGAGCCATCGATTGGTTTAAAGCGCGTTCCTCCATGTTAGAAACTGCGATAAATATAACGACTGCTGATAAGCAAGCGAGACTAAAGGCAATGATGGCGTAAAGTGGTGCTTGATCTGAGGTCCTGGGAGTTACGTCAAAATGCCTTGCCAGGTGGTATAGCGCCGGCGCTATGGTGACCATGCCAAAAAAATCAGCCATGGTCCAAAGTATCCAAGCACTGAGTATATTATCGCTATCCATTATGCCCGTCATATAAATGGCACCTGCGCCAATGCTAGCCGGAATTACTGAAACCACTAGTAAAATGCCTACACCTCGATAGAACGACTTAATGTGCGTCCAAAATGGCATCCCAACTGTGAATCTTTTCAGTAACGTTAGTGCTATTAGTGGCTGTACTGTCAATGCGCCGATAGTGACAAAAGCAACGAATAGCATAGCGAATGTTGGCTCTAAAGGCTGTTGAAGAACCACAACGATTACGGTGGCTAGCGCGCCTAGCGTGATGCCCGTTAGTGCGCGCTTGTCAAAAAACAGTACGGATGCCAGGGCAACGCCTGACGCGGGCCAGTAATGGGTGATTTGGTGCGGATCTAGATCAAGTGATAGCCCAAATTGGGCTGCGGCAAAGTAAAGCAGACTAATGCCTAGGCTTCTAAGTATAGTGTTTTTCCGCGATGGTATATTTTTTGTCATTATCCGATAGTCCTTTTGTCTAAAACACTGGCAGCACACGCTCGGAGGATAAATTCTATGCTGGAAATAAACGCCATCACTAATCAATCCTGACAGTAAAAACGGCCCGTTGGATGTCAACGCGACGGCATAAAAACTCAATTTTTGTGCAATGGATCATGGTCTTTTTGATATTATTTTATACTCCCCAATATATAGGCATACGGTGCAATTGGATATAGCCGGCTGTTATGAAATGCTGTCCGCACTGTCCTATATGCAGGTTATGCCAGAAGCGGTATTGGGAAGTACACTCGCGCGCGGGCGCACTCAATCGTAATATGAGCAGATAAGCGGTCATGCAACCGTTGTTTTATCTAAAAGGGTCACCGCCTGTCGGATGACTCGACTGAAAGACATCTAGCATAGGCCAGCATTTTGTATCATGTTATGATTCAAATCATAGGATTTAAAGAGAGAGCCGCATTGTCCACCAGTGAACTCATAACAGTCGGAATACTTGGGTTGGGGGTCTTGCTCCTGTTAGGGAGCTTCGTGGTTCAGGGTTATTCCTTGCCCCCTGCCGCTAAAGCTCTATCCCGTCAAAACTGGAAATATCCAAACCTCTTTAGTTGTATCTTTTTGGCATGCTACCTTGGACAGATTTTCTTGATAACGGCCAATTACACTGATGGGTTTATGCTTCTTACGGGTATCGTATTTCTTCTTTGGGCAGCATTTGTCGTGCAGGTGGCTAGGCTGTCGCATAAATCTATTTTAAAGCTGACCGAGGCTGATATTGAAAAGAGCGAAATTACTACAAGGTCACAGCAGCATCAGTTTGAGGCAACCGAATCACAAAAGCTCGCTGCAGTGGGCCAGCTTACAGGAGGTCTGGCGCATGACTTCAATAATATACTGGGCATCGTGGTTGGAAATCTTGACGAGATGCAGGAGGCGCTGCCGCCTGAGTACAGTCAAATACAATCTCAATTAGCCTCAGCCTTGGCCGCTGCGTTGGCGGGAGTAGAAGTTAGTCGAGGGCTGCTTGCCGTCGCTCGTCGCGAACAAAATGATATTCAAGCCTACAACCTAAACACACTGCTTGGCGACATAATGCCGTTGATCCATAGCGCGGCCGGTCCAAGTGTGGCGGTTCGCTCTCAATTAACCGCCCGTGAGCTGATATGTCGAGTCAATGGCTCCGGGCTTGATAACGTAATTCTTAATCTCGTAATTAACGCTCGCGACGCTATGCAAAGCCTCACGGGGAGTATGAGCCTTACATTGCGAACGAATTGTGTCAATATTCAAAGCGGTTTCGATGACAGGCTCAGCCCAGGTTGGTTTGCACTGGTGGAAGTGTCTGACACTGGCATCGGGATGAATGAGGCACTGTTAAAGCAGATCTTCCAACCCTTTTTCACCACGAAAGAGCAGGGCGAAGGAACAGGCCTAGGTATGTCGATGGTCTCTCGTTACGTTGAGGAAGCCGGTGGCATAGTGCTTGTTGAAAGCACTGAGGGAGCCGGTACCGCCGTGCGTCTCTATTTGCCATTGGAGAATGCTCAAAGTGAAGCGTTAGAAAAAGCAGAGTCTCGCCGTGTTAAATTGTTTCAGCATCAAAATAATACAAATGAACTATCGGATGCCGGTTTTGACTTGTTAGCAGCCGAGGCGGCCAGGACTTGTAAAGTGCCAATTGCCTTTATATTAACAATGGATGAAGGTAGGCAGTCTTTAAAGGCTAGCGTGGGCATAGATGGCATGCTGATGTTGGACGATGACAGATTTTTCTCTCCTGCTACGCAAGATGTCAAGCATGTATTAGTGGTTTCTGATGCCTGTCTTGATCCACGATTTTCACAGAGCCCACTGGTGATTGCCGAGTCCGCGGTGCGCTTTTATGCGGCCGCACCAATAGTGAATACGGATGGACAGGCAGTGGGCGTGCTATGCGTTATCGACTGGGTGCCCAATACGCTTGCTCATTGGCAAACAGTACGCCTTCAGGCGCTAGCCGAGAGAGCCATGAGTTTTATGGATCGCAGTAGACAGTCCGACTCAAGGCACAGCACATTAGCCGTTGATAAGGGCGCAGGCAGTGCCACTCCTTTAGTAAAAAAAGGTGATATTTCAACCGTGCTGGTAGTCGATGACGAGGTCGCATTGTGCGAGCTATCCGCGATATGGCTGACTTCGCTTGGCTGTAAGGTCACTATAGCGCACAGTGCTGCCGAGGCTCTCGAGCACCTCGCCAAAAAACGTTACGCTATTTTGTTCACCGACATAGTCATGCCCGGAGGCATGGATGGAGTGGAACTGGCGAAAAAGGCCTTGCTGCTCCAAACTCATTTGAAAGTTCTGATTACGTCTGGGTATGCTGATCGTTTGAGTGAAGACAAAGAGTTGCCGGGTGCATTAATCAGTAAACCTTACCGTAAGATAGATTTGATCAACGCCATTAGCTGCTTGTGATCTAGGCTCACATGCACGGCGACCGGATTTGATCTATTTACAAAAACTAATGAACCTACTCTTTTCGTGGGTATAAACGTGCGCTACTTGATCCTGGCAAGCTTTAACAGCTCTGAACTTACCATGACGTTGAGTTCTTTAATATTGTTTAAGTCTATTTCAAAGCGCAACTTACGTTCGGCTATGTAGAAAATAATCGCAGCATCTTGTTGTGAGACCTGGTCCGAACTGAGCACCACAACGCTGCCCTCTATCTCCGAATTTTCGTTTTGAATGGGTCGATGTAAGTAGGTGTAATCGCAGCGTATCGCTTCCGACAGTCGGTAAATTTGTAACTCGCGTCCGTCGTCGGCCATAGCGGCATTGCTTGCTAGATCTCTAAAAAAGCCTTCAAATGGCGTTTCGTCCTGCAGGCAAATATAGAGGGGCGTCAAGGGGTTGTCTTGTGAATGATTTGGCCAATTAATAAATTTAATAAAATTTAGAAAATAGGCCGCTCTTAATTTGCTCTCTTTGCTAAATGCATCATTAGTTGAATCTGCTCGCGCAGTATCTGGATTCAATAATAATACAATAACAAGTACGGCTAATAGGGCAAATACAATTCGAAAAAACCATGACATTTTTCGCTAGAAGGGCCGTGAAATTTGTATGGAACTGCGCCAGTCTTCTCGGGTTTGAGGGCCATTAAGGTTTTGGTAGATAGGTTTTCCTATTTCAACGGCCAGCCGGTAGTGATCAGAAACTTGCCATGAAATGCCAGCCCGAGCGCCAATCTTGGTGCCACCAAAGAGGTCGGGGTTAGTGATCGGTGCCGGGTAGGGGTAGGGCGAGTCAACCGTTAGTGAGGTGTCGGCGCCGTGGATCGAATCAGTGTAGTTAACGTTTAGACCGACGTAGGGTTGTAAGATTTCAGAAAAATGAAAGTTGTAGCGTCCGGCCAGCGAATAGCTATTGCCTAGCCTATAATCATTGTCGTTGGTTCCGCTGCGAATAAGCGCAGCGAGCGCAACGCTGATATCGTGCTCGCCCTTGCTATGGTAGCTAATCTCAATCGGAAAATCGTACGTCCCTGAGCCTAGCTGCATAGTGTAAGGAAGCTGCTGGTCTCCGGGAGCTCTGGGTGTGTCTCCCTCCTCGTCGATCGAGCCCGTGGGAATGCTGAGGCCAACTGTCACCCACCAATTCGCCCGTTCCGTGTCAGACAATCTATAGCTGGCTGATACCACCGCGTCTCCCACGCCCGAACTTTCGATTTCAAAGGTACTGTAATTGGGAACGATACTGATGTGATCTGTATTTTGCTCGAGATACGGAACGGTAAGATGGCCACGCCAACTGTCGTTAAAAGCATAGCCCAATGAAATCAAATAAGCAGTCTGGACGATTTTACCCGGTACGACGGGGAAATTTTTGTCCGTTCTAGGTTCGCCACTTTTGGGGCCACTCCAAAGAACCTCGTCCTCGCTCACTCGGTTATCGCCCTCGAGAAAGTCCTTAAACTCTGCCGACTTGCGCTGGAAGGTAAAACTCCATCGTGACCTATCTGGATGCGAAACCGAGGGATCATCAATTGTCTGCTCGAACAGATCCGTCAGGCTCATTTCGGCAAACTCAGACGGCGTGCTCTGGGCGAAACTGTAGCTGCTATAAATCATGGCCAGCGCAGTTGAGATCCAGGCTGCAGGAACGATGTTGTATCTGCTCATATTATTATCCTTACTTGTCGCGAGCTGCTGTTTTTAAAACCATAATCAGATATCGAAAATCGTGTCACCATCGATGTGAATAGCGAAGCCTAAACTTGATACACACCATATCCCTTTAATTTACACTAGTTGCCTCCTTATTTGCCCACGTAATATTACGTACTATCACGTATTTCATGATTACGTACTTGTACCTATAGTGAAGTGCGAAAGCTGGCGTAGGCTATACCTAGCGACAACATTGCTAAAAACCTCGCTTCGGCACAGAAGAGGGGCACTGTCTTAGTTCGGAAATAAGGGGCTTGGGAAAGACCATGAATGAACTATCGGGAAGGTTTAATCTTTCACAAGATAGCGGCTTGCTGCTGCAGAGTTTGCCGAAGCCGCGTATCCTGGTGGTCGTGGACGGCGAAGATAACGCTAGCATCACAAAGGATGTTATGCGGGATATAAATGCAGATGTGTTAATCGCAAAAGACGCTGAAGAGGCTATTGCGTGTTGTTTGACAGGGGCATTCTCGGTCATTCTATATGATGTCGAAATACGCTCGAAAGCGGGTGTAAAGACTGCGGAATCAGTGGTTTATAATGAACTCACCCGCGATATACCGATTATTTTAATTAGCCAAATTTCTGAGTCAGACCAGTTGAATTTTAGCCTTTACAAATCGGCCCCCATAGACTGTGTCTCACGCCCTGTTGCTCCGCACATACTCATCTCCAAAGTGAACGTGTTCCTCTTGCTGCAAATCCAGCGACTAGCCATAGTGCGGTTGGAGCAAAATCTAGAATTAAGTCAAGTGCCAACAGGCGCTGCGCAGGACGAGGTTTTCGCCCCTGCAGGCCTGGTGAACAGAGCTGCAGGGAATGTGGCCAGCGATGTGGTTCCCTGCTCAACGCGTATGGACGGAATAACACGGCTCTCTGCAGTTGTAGCGCACGACTTCAATAATATACTGGCCATCATCCTAGGGAACCTTGAGCTGTTGGGCTACGAGGATATACAAAATTCAAAGGTTCAGACACGACTTTCCTCTATTCAGAATGCAGCTGAGCGCGCCTGTACGCTAACAAATCAACTGCTCGAAATCTCTAGTCGGGCGGCGACGAAAGTAGCCGTTACCAACGTTAACGAGGTGCTTACAGGAATGAAACAGCTTATCCTTGCTGAGCTCTGTCCTTCTGTGACGTTTACCTTGAATCTTTATGAATCACCTTGGCAAACCAGTATTGATCCTGACGATTTCCAGGAGGCTACGCTTAACCTGATTCTCAATGCTCGCGAAGCAATGCCTGATGGCGGCCAACTCGCACTGGAAACGGCCAATGTCTCGCTCGATGATGATTATTGCCGCATCAATCCGGGTGTAGATCCTGGTGATTACGTCGCTGTGTCAGTGACCGATACTGGGCATGGTATTGCGGCAGAGAGTAGACCGTTTGTGTTTGAGCCTTTTTTTTCCAGCAAAGATGAGCCCGGCAGCAAGGGAATGGGTTTGCCCCAGGTATATGGGTTTTGCCAACGCTCAAAAGGTCATGTTCGGCTACAGTCAAATTCTAATGTTGGTACGGCCGCCCATCTTTACTTGCCAAGGACTTTAGGCTGAAGAATGATGTGCTGTGTTGAGGCGACATTTTCAGCATGACTGATCTCATATCTATACACATCAAAGATTATTATTAGAGTGGTTAGATTAAAAATGCCGTATAAAAAATCGGCTACACACGAAAGACCTTGTGTAGTCGGACATAGATTAAGGTTATTTTTTATAGTCCTGGTGCTATGCGGCGGAAAGAATCATTAAGCACGTTAACTGATCGATACTATCGTTCTAGGTGACGTTGGTGCTGGCAGAAACCTTTGAGCATAAGCCTGCTGAAATATTTTAGAACAATATGATATGAAGATGAATTTAAAATTGTCACATAAAATCAGCCTGTTCTCTATGGCTGTTACGATGCTAGTGGTCTTCGCTTCCACTGGAGTCGACGAATATATTCAATACTTCAATTCCGTTGAGGACGCCGAAGAGCATATCCAGATGCTGGCGGACGTCACTGCATTTAGCATTGCGGCGCCGGCTATGTTTGGCGATGCGGCCGCGGCCACCAAAGTATTAGAGGCGCTGCGTGTTAATCCCGCTGTCGTCTCAGCGCAATTAACCACCTCCGAAGAAAAACCTCTAGCACAATACCAGCGGGTGTTAGGTGTTGGAACAGTGGAGATGAAACATTTCACGATTCCGGTGCGGTGGCAGGGTCAAAAGCTCGGGGAATTGCTTATAGACATGGATGTCTCTGAGCTGAATGATGATTTGTTTCGTCAAATATGGATCTCTCTTTTATTGACGCTGATGTCGGTACTTGCTGCAGGTTTAGGCGTATATTTTATGGTTCATCGAGTGACAAATCCTTTTCGAGATCTAAGTGATGTCGCCGAAAAAATTGTGAACGATAGCGACTACAGCCTTCGCGCCGTGGACATCACGACAGGCGATGAAGTGGGCAGTTTAACAGGGGCATTTAATGCCATGTTAGATCACATAGAAATTCAGAATCTCTCGCTGCAAGAGTCGCAGATAATTTTGCGCAGCAAAGAGCAGCGGCTTGTGCTGGCCACGTCGGCAGCTCGGCTTGGTGTGTGGGAGTATGACGTGCGTGGAAACCGTATACTGTGGGACAAAAGAATGTCCGATATTTATGGCGTCGAACACAACCCTGAGGGCCAAAAACCAAATGTATGGATTGATCGCATTCATCCCGATGACCGCGATCAAGTGACTAGTAGCTACTACAAGGTGTTAGATGATGGCGGGGATCTTTTTAGCGCCTTTCGCCTAATATTCCCTCATGGGCCGATCAAATACGTAACGGCGAATGCAAAAGTCCTGCGTGACACTGATGGCGTTGTGGTGCGTATGATAGGCATTTGCCTCGACGACACCAAGCGCGAGCTTGCGCAAGTCGCATTGAAGAACGCGGAGAGCCTGTCACAGGAAAGCCTAACCCAGGCCAATCTGGCAAATACTGAATTATCATTTCAGAAATACGCACTTGATGAACATGCGATAGTCAGTATTGCAAATGTCAGAGGTGAAATTTTATACGCTAATAATAGGTTCTGCGACATTAGCGGCTATTCGCGCGAGGAATTAATCGGGAAAAACACCAGGCTGGTAGTAAGCGATGCATATCCACTGGAATACCTGCAAGAAATACGGCTGGCAATAGCAGAAGGTAGAACGTGGTCTGGCGATATGGAAAATGTGAAAAAAAGCGGAGATGTTTACTGGGTGTCGGCCACCGTTGTTCCGTCTGTGAATGACGGCGGCGAGATACTGAGTTACATTGTGATCGCCACTGACATTACGGCGGTAAAAACCGCTGAGGCGATGTTACGTCGATCACAAAAGATGGAGTCCGTCGGCGAGTTAGCGGGTGGGTTGGCACATGATTTCAACAACCTTCTAGGCATAATTATCGGCAACCTTGATCTGATGAGTGCTCACGGTCATCTCAATGAAGTGCTACGAAAGCAACTTGACATCGCACAGACGGCTGCTCTCAGGGGTTCGATATTGACGCGCAGTCTTCTTGATTTTTCGAGCCGATCAGAAGGGAATTATAGTCCAGTAGATGTTGGCAAAGTCATCAGTGGTTTTGAGGAGTTAATTCGCAAGTCCATCACCGCTAGCATTTCACTCGAGACATATTTGCCACATGGCTTGTTCAGTGTGGAGCTGAACCCTGATGACCTGGAAGATGCTCTGATTAACTTGAGCCTCAACGCGCGCGACGCTATGCCAAACGGTGGTAGTCTAATTATACGACTACAGGACACAATAATAGAGAGTGCTGGGGACAATTCTGAAGTCGAAATTGAGCCCGGAGAATATTTGGAGATGTCGATTAGTGATACTGGGGGGGGTATTAGTAGCGAGGTTTGTGAAAGAATTTTTGATCCCTTCTTTACGACTAAGGGAAAAGCAGAAGGCACTGGTCTGGGTCTTGCCATGGTCTATGGTTTTGTCAAGCGAACAAAGGGGTATATATTCGTTTTTTCAAAAATAGGCCTAGGAACTACATTCACAATGTACTTTCCTCGTTCCAAGTTTACAGTTAAGCAACCTGAAGCCCCTGCTCGCATCGCTTCGATGATGCCTTCGGGCATTGAAACGATTCTCGTTGTTGACGATGAAGTAGAGCTTGCTGTTATTGCAAAGAGTGTCCTGGAGGACCTTGGTTATACTGTGGTCTGCTCCGACAATGGGCCTGCTGCTCTGCAGGTTCTTGAAGAAAACACGACTATCGATCTGGTGTTTTCTGACGTTGTAATGCCAGGAGGAATGAGCGGGCTAGATTTGGGTGCTATTATTACCAATAAGTATCCGCACGTAAAATTACTGCTTACGACAGGTTTCGCGGTTGAAGCTGATAGTCCAATGTCGGTCACTGAATCTAAATACGAGGTGCTCAGGAAGCCCTACAGAGGTATGGAGCTAGCGAAGCGGGTACGAAAAATACTGGATGAGGTCATTTAGAGCAAGCCTCTGGCTGTCAGACTGGCACGGTTATGCCTGCAGAGCGATTCTACTGCACTACTTCTTTTGCGGGTAACTTCAGCCAGTTGCTATATTTCTGACTTAAACTCATTTAAAGTTGGGCCTATGTTGTCTCGTATGTGAGCTAGAGACGATAGTAAGGAGACTCCATTATGCATTCGCCCTCGACACACGACGCCACGGTATAACATGAGTAGTGACCTGTCCGCGCCGCCATTTTTTTCACCACAGGTTTATCTAATAGATGATGAGCCCGATATTTTGCAGATACTTCGTGATGTGGTGGAGCTATGTGGTCTCGAGGCACATTGTTTTTCTCAGGCAGATGATTTTATCAAAGAGATCCAGAGCTTCGAGGGTAGCAATATTCTGATACTCGATTTGCAGATGCCCAAGATAGATGGCATAGAGGTCATTCGTCATCTGGCTAAGATG
>JAPKBI010000364.1 GCA_028823475.1 Halioglobus sp.
ACGGTGAAAGAGATTCGCTTTCTAACTACCATCCAGCGCGGTTTTCGCTTTCCGCCATTTTTCATTTATCTTGGTAGTGTGCTGTATTGGCTTATGGGGCGGTTTGCCACCCGGGCGCCGCGCTACATCAGCGCGCGTGGTATCAAAGCTGCAGAGCCTGTGATTGACACCAGCGAAGCGACGGGCGGTCTGGAATACTCCGACTGTTATCTTTACGACAATGACGCCCGCTTTGTCTTCAACTTCATTCGTAAGAGTTTAAATTTCGGATGCATCGCCGCTAACTATGTGGAGTCCGTAAGCTCTCGCCGAGAGGAAGGGCAGTGGGTGACTAGTGCACGGGAAATGACTACTGGAGCGCACTTTGAAATACGCTCAAAGCTCGTTATAAACGCCTGTGGCCCTTGGGTGGATGCGCAAAACCGTATCGAGGCCCAACAGACGCAGTATCACCATCTGTTTTCAAAGGGTGTCCATCTGATTGTTGATCAGATCACCGATAGCCCAAGGGTGCTGACGTTCTTTGCCAGCGATGGGCGGATGTTCTTCTTGATTCCTATGGGACCGAAAACGTGTATCGGGACAACGGATACTCAGGTCTATTCTCCTGACGTCGAGGTGACCGATGAAGATCGCGATTTTTTATTGGAAAATACCAACGTATTACTGAACCTTGATCGGCCGCTCACCAGAGCGAGCATAATAGCCGAACGGGTGAGTGTGCGGCCACTGGCTATCAAGGGAGAGAGTGGAGAGGCCGATTGGGTGCAGCTGTCACGCAAGCATGTTATTGAAGTGGATGAAGCACACCGGCACTTGAGTATCTTTGGCGGCAAATTAACCGACTGCCTCAATGTGGGGGACGAGGTGGCGGCGTGGGTCGAGCGCTTGGGTGTGGCTGTGCCTCAGGCAGGCAATCGGTGGTACGGCGAGCCTGGAGCGGAACTGCGGGATGAATTCATGTTGCAGGCAAAGCTGATGGACTTGGATGCGCTGACGGATCCTTCATCTTCGGAGCCATTATCTGAACGCTTCTGGCGTCGCTATGCCGAAAGTGCTTTTGGTTTGCTTGAGCGTATTCGCGAAGACGAAAGTAGTGCGGCACTGTTAATTGAGAATGCAGAATACACGCGTTGCGAAATTGAGTTGGCTGCCCGCCGGGAGATGATTGTCACGCTAGAGGACTTTATGCGTCGTCGATCCAAAATAGAGCAGGTTGTGCGCCGTGAAGATATCGCCGGTGCTCCGGGCCTGCATGAGGCCTGTGATATTTTATTCGGGCAACAATCTGCAGTGCGTCTGCATGAGTATCTCAACCCCGGGTCCAAATAAAAGGGGCCACTGAAGTGGCCTGAGTATCTTTGGCTCAGTCGACTTTAGGTCTTTGGCTTAGTGCCGTGCACGCCCAGATAATGTGAGCTGAATTTGGGCCGCTCTTCCAACGCGTCATTGATCTCGTAGATACGCTCGTAGTTGGTGTCTTTGATCAGCCACCTGCCATCCACTTTCAGATAGCGATCCCAGTAGAGTGCGGTGCCGTGGGTTTTGAAATTGTGGTTGAGAATCCACATATTGTCTGCGAGGTACCAAAGAGCTGTGGCCTCGGTGTCACTTAAGATTTGAATCTCCGGGTGGTGCGCGTTGTGTTGCCCTACGGCTTCGGTGGTGAAAGACTGGCCGATGCTGGTGACATACTCATGCTTGCCCTGAAGTTTCCACTCGTAGTTGCCGCCGCTAAAATGCACAGTAACGTCGTCGTGAAACAGGGTGGCTAACTCTTCCAGGTTTGCGGTGTCTACACAGCGGAAGTACGCGTGCTTAAGCTGCTTAATAGCCTCAATGTCCATTAGTCGTTGAATATCGTTGCGCAGTTCTTCAATGCTACCTTCGCTGGCCGTTAACGGCAGGCCAGCGGTTATTCCGAGATTCTTTTTATTGAGTGCCTGGCGTTCGCTCATTCTGCATTCCTCGTTAAATAAGGGGGATGTACCAATTATGGACTTGTCAGCCGATTATAGATGCTAGTAGGCAAATTGTGACATCTTCACAGTCAGCCTCACTGCGATTGTACTGCCTAGGCCCATCCACTAGAATGCCGTCCCCTCCTGTGGTCGCATAACAAGAACACCTTCGCCGATTGGTCCAGTTATTTGATCCAGTTCCTTGCCCTGTCATTCGGGTGGGCGCTTCCTGTTGACGAGAAATAGAGATGTTTGAGATTCAGCCGAGCAAAATCGCGAGCGCCAAAAACGACATCCTGTCCGGGTTGACTGTGGCTTTGGCGCTGGTGCCGGAAGCGGTGGCGTTTGCCTTTGTAGCCGGCGTTCAGCCGCTGGTCGGCCTGTATGCTGCGTTTATGGTGGGCTTGATCACCGCTTGTCTCGGTGGCCGTCCAGGCATGATTTCCGGCGCTACCGGTGCGCTTGCCGTGGTAATGGTAGCGCTAGTGGCCGATCACGGCGTGGAGTACCTGTTTGCGACGGTGGTGTTGATGGGGGTCCTGCAGATTAGTGCTGGGGTCCTAAAGCTGGGAAAATTCATTCGCATGGTGCCCTACCCGGTTATGCTCGGCTTTGTGAACGGTTTGGCGATCGTGATTTTTCTAGCGCAACTGGGCCAGTTCGGCGTGGCCGGAGAACCGGGTTGGTTGCAGGATACGTTTATGCAGGGATCTATTCTTGATGTCTCTTGGATAGAGGGTTCGCAGCTGCATGTCTTGTTGGGGCTGGTCGCGCTGACTATGGCGATTATTCATTTTCTGCCGCGTTATACGCGGGCTTTGCCGTCGTCTCTGGTGGCTATTCTGGTAGTCAGCGGATTGGTTTTCGGGTTAGATCTGGAAACTCGAGTGGTCGGCGATGTGGCTTCGATCAAGGGCGGACTGCCCAGCTTTCATATTCCCTCGGTGCCCTTTAGTTTCGATACATTGATCATTAT
>JAPKBI010000365.1 GCA_028823475.1 Halioglobus sp.
AGTATCTTTATTAAAGTATCCAGCTTTTCATCAAATACTTTTCCGCGTTGTGACCATTCAACATCAAAGCACTGGTATTCTATTTCTCTGTAGCCAAGACCGCAGGTCACTGAAAAACGACCGCCAGCTATCTGGTCTATTAAGGAGATGTCTTCCGCCAGTCTTAAAGGGTTATGCAGTGGCACTAGTAGGGCGCTAACGCTGACACGGACCCTCTTAGTACGTGCAATCATCATGCCGGCAAGTTGCAGTGGTGCGGATAAAAACCCATCAGAAGCATTGTGATGCTCAGACAAACCCACAACATTGATTACTTGGCTATCGGCCCAGCTTGTCATATCTAGCGCAGTCCGATAACGATCTGCAGAAGTGTCTTTGCACAATGGTGAGCTACGCATATCAAAGCGGAGAACAATGTTGCTCGGTGTTAACGGTCGAGTCATCGTGAGCATTGTAATAAGCGCTTATGCATCGTCCAGCAGTTTTTTTGCTTTAATCCAAGCACCGATGGTAACGCCCATGTTATTTGGGTTGTAGGCATCTTCCTCATATTTGAACAAACCGTTGCCGGCATAATGCAAAATAGTAATGTTTGGTTCCTGATAAATACAGCCGTCACCTAAATCACTCATACGGTTCATGACTTCGGCGATTACCCAGCCCTTATCTTCATCAATCGTATACCAGGTAACGGGAAAAGCTGTCATCTCGCTAGCGGGCCATTTATTCATTGTTGCAGTAATCCAGGTATGAATATTGTCGCGGCCCCAGAAGCGGCCATAGTGGTGTTCAAAGTACGTGGCATCTTCGGTAAAACAAGCTGCCCAATCAGTCCAGTCTTTAGTTTTTGCTCCTTTTAGAGCAGTAGCCTGATAATGATCAAAAGCGTTCTCGATTTCTAATCGCTCCCATCGTGACATAGTCGTTATCCTTTTATTTATGTTCAGGGGTTAAAAAATGCGCTCTGGCAATGGCGTTAGGTTGATCAATATTTTCCTGCCATGCGGTAATACTAATGTGGCTAATGAACCGGCCTTGACGACTTAATAGGCACTTGGCATAAGTATCGCGCAATCGTGCAGGTCGTAAATAGTCGAGAGAGAAATTGATGATCTTTGGTAGAGTAGGATTGTCCATGTTAGCGATCAGGTGAAGTGCCGCCGCCTGTTCCATAAAAGCGCCGATAACACCACCGTGTAGTGCAGGCAGGGAAGGGTTTCCAATAAACCGTTTATCCTCTGGAAGCGTAAATAAAATATCCGTTTCGCATAATTCTGCCTTGATACCAAGGAACATGGCATACGGTACCTTTTGTAACCACAACGCCAAGGCCGCTGAGCTTGGCCTGTTGTGAACGCTATCCTTCAGGGCCATTTTAGACAGTGCCCTTATCGGGCGGGACGAGCCAAGACAAGTCAACGTCTGCCACTCGGACCCAGCTGCCAGTGGCCCGCGCAATAGGGTTGTCTTTCGACTCACAGTAAGCGAATCCCTCGACAAAGAGTATTTTGCGGGTGGCCTTGTACACTCGTGCCGAAGCAAAGATATCCATTCCTGCCGGCGCCACGCGTAGATGATCAATGCGCAAATCCAGCGTTGGTGTAACAGATGGCTCACTGGCGTCACTGCACACGGTGGCCATCCCTAGGGTCTGGTCTAGCAGCACGGTTAACACGCCACCATGCAGCGTACCGGCGTCGGAGTCACCCACCAGCACTGTCTGATAGGGTAGTTTTAACGTGAGCTCTTCCCCGTCGATGCACTCGACTTCAATCCCGAGCAATGCTGCATGGGGAATGTGATCGTTCATTATTTTCACGAGATTATATTTTTGACTGTTGCTCAGTACAGGCATGCAAAAAACTCATGGCGCTAGCGAGAGGTTAATATGGACGAAGAACTGGAAAAGCGCCATTACTGGATGAAATAATGGCGGTTTGGTTTGAATACGCCTCGAGGATGCATCGAAGCGCCGCATTAAAGCGTTAAAGCAGAGGCGCAATCACTAGGCTAACGATCGCCATTACATTAATTAGGATATTCATTGCAGGGCCCGAGGTGTCCTTGAAGGGGTCACCTACGGTGTCACCAACCACTACGGCGGAATGAGTATCCGATCCTTTACCACCTAGATTGCCTTTCTCTACATATTTCTTGGCGTTATCCCATGCGCCCCCGGCATTAGCCATCATTAGCGCCATTAGAACACACGCTAGCAACGCACCAGCCAACATGCCTCCGAGGGAGGCAGCACCGAGGCCAAAGCCGACGATAACCGGCGCTGACACTGCAATGACGCCGGGTAGAATCATGCGTCGCAGCGCGGCAGTGGTGGCAATGTCGACGCACTTTTCTGTATCTGGTTCAGCGGTACCTTCCAACAGACCCGGAATTTCGCGAAACTGACGGCGAATCTCATTAATCATGTCGAAAGCCGCTTCGCCTACAGCGGTCATAGTAATCGCCGCAATCAGAAACGGTATTGTTCCACCGATAAACATGCCTACCAAAACAACGGGGTTGGTTAGTACCAAAGAGAAGTCAGCAGTGTGTACCTGCACTGTCTCCACAAAAGCGGCGATGATCGCTAACGCGGCCAGCGCCGCCGCACCAATGGCAAACCCTTTTCCAATAGCAGCCGTGGTGTTGCCTACTTCGTCTAGTCCGTCGGTGATCTTTCGCGTTTCTTCACCCATACCGGCCATTTCAGCGATCCCGCCCGCGTTATCTGCGACTGGGCCGTAGGCATCAATTGCCATTGTTATTCCCACTGTGGCTAGCATTCCGACGGCGGCAATACCGACGCCATAGAGGCCTGAGAGTTCTGTAGAGATATAAATAATAGCGGCTAGGAACAAAACAGGCAGAACAACAGATTGCATACCAACGGCCAGCCCCGTAATCATGACCGTTGCTGCGCCCGTTTCTCCGGACTT
>JAPKBI010000366.1 GCA_028823475.1 Halioglobus sp.
GTAGCTGGAAACGCTGGTATCAGATATTTCTTGCCCCGGAGGCAGATATCTAGGCCTATTTAGAGAATACCTAACGCACGGGGCAGTGCTATTCCGGCAGCCCATTGTGCGACCTCTACAAAATCGAACAGATTGAGCACGCTGAACCGTAATAATCGTCACGTGTCACAACAGTAGAATCAACCGTTTACATAATGACGGATGCTCAACTGTAAACGCCACCCTTTCCTCGTCAGCTTCCTCGTCTTCGGTGTGACAATCACCCTGACTGACACAGTCAAACCCCATACTAGCGAATGTGCCTAAGGCAATAGTGGCGAGCAGGTCCGGGAAAGTCGTCGTATGGTGTATCCCGGATACCAATCATTACGGCCTATATAATCAAGATAGCAAAGAATTGACCCATGAGCCGTTCGTGTTTTTCGATTAATATACTGCCCGTTAAGGCCATTCCGCTACGCTTTCTCCTCTGTATCCTATACTCTGCCCTGATACCGATTTTTATCCTTGAGGGCGCGTTAATGAAATTGCAAAAGTTGATTCAAATTGGGCTTGGCGCCTTGCTGTGCCTGCAGGCTGCAACTGGTCATGCGGAGACCGACAAGCCCAATATACTGGTTATCTGGGGTGATGATATCGGTATAACAAACATTAGTGCGTACAGTGATGGCCTGATGGGTTATAAAACCCCGAATATAGATAGCCTGGCAAAAGACGGGATGATGTTTACCGACTATTACGGCGAGCAAAGTTGCACAGCAGGTCGCTCCGCATTCATTACCGGTCAGCACCCGGTGCGAACCGGTTTAACCAAGGTCGGCACGCCTGGCGCTCCAACTGGCCTAAGCCCTGAAGACCCTACTCTCGCCGAGATGCTAAAGCCCTTAGGTTATGCCACAGCACATTTTGGTAAAAACCACTTAGGTGACCGAGATGAATTCTTACCGACTAATCATGGCTTCGATGAATTCTTTGGCAACCTCTACCACTTGAATGCAGAAGAGTTGCCCGAGAGTGCCGATTATCCTCAAGATGCTTGGTTTCAAAAAGGTTTCAACCCACGAGGTGTTATTCATAGCTATGCCGACGGACGCATTGAAGATTCCGGGCCATTGACCCGTAAGCGCATGGAAAATGTGGATGAAGAGTTCGAAGCAGAAGCGATAAAATTTATTGATCAATCGGTCGCCGCAGACAAGCCATTCTTTGTGTGGCTGAACACCACCGGCATGCACTTTTGGACTCATCCAGCAGATAAACACATCGGAAAATCGGGTCAAGGCCCATATAACGATGTGATGGTGGCGCACGATGAGCTAGTAGGTCGTATGCTTAAGCAGCTCACAGATTTGGGCGTAGAAGATAATACCATCGTAGTCTACAGCACCGACAACGGCCCACACTACAACACATGGCCAGATGCCGCGATTACACCTTTTCGTAGTGAAAAGAACACCAACTGGGAAGGCGGTTATCGTGTGCCGGCATTCGTAAAGTGGCCAGGTAAGATTAAAGGCGGCCAGGTCTCAAATCAAATCATGTCACACCTTGACTGGCTGCCGACCCTGATGGCCGCAGCGGGGGAACCTAATGTCGTCAGTGAGCTGAAAGAGGGCCACTCATTCGGCACTAAAAACTATAAAGTCCACTTAGATGGATATAACTTCCTGCCCTACTTGACCGGTAAAACGCCGGACAGTCCACGTGAAGAATTTTTCTACTTTAGCGATGACGGGCTTTTGGTCGGTGCACGCGTAAAAGACTGGAAAGTCGTGTACGCTGAGCAGCGAGCCAAACAATTTCAAGTATGGCGCGAACCGTTTGTGCGCTTACGCATCCCTAAGTTATTCAACCTGCGTCGTGACCCCTTTGAACGGGCAGACACAGATTCAAACACCTATAACACGTGGTGGGAAAACAACTCAGCCTGGATATTCTATGGCTCGGCAAAAGCCTTAAATTTTGCGCAAACTTTTCGCGAATACCCGTCACGACAGCCCCCAAATAGTTTCACCGTTGATGGCGTCGTGGGCGAGCTGACTAAGTTTCAGCGCGAATAGACAGACTAACCGTTATTTGATTTCGGCGACCTATCATGAGGAACCATGGCGACACCCCAGAGTATTACAACGGCGATCAATGAACCTTATCCATTAACGTCAGACGACGTTCGCGCGTTTCGCGAAGATGGCTATATTCGCTTGGCCGGCGTGTTGTCCGATGATGTTTTAGACTATTACGAGCCTATTATCTCGAGGATCACCCAACAATATGACCCAGCAGCGGGCATGGCTCTTGAAGATAAAGATGTTTATGGAAAGGCGTTTATTCAGTTGGGAAACGTGTGGCAGTATGACGCACAGGTGAAGGAATTAGTGTTCTGCAAGCGTCTAGCCCGCTTAGCGTCCGAACTGATCGGCACTCCAAGTGTTAGACTCTACCACGATCAGTCACTCTACAAGGAGCCATCAGGCGGCATTACCCCTTGGCATGTAGACCAACAATACTGGCCAATGGATTCTAGTAAGAGCGTGACAGCCTGGATCCCCCTGCAGTCCACACCGATGGAAATGGGTCCGCTGTGCTTTGGTCGTGGTAGTCACCTAAAACACATCGCGCGTGATGTGAAGATTTCTGATGAATCTGAACGCACCATTGCACAGGCAATCAAAAAAGAAAACATCATCGAAATCCAAGAGCCCTACGCACTCGGTGCTGTTAGCTTTCACTCCGGATGGACGCTCCACCGCGCTGGCGGCAATACCACTGAGCGGCCTAGAAAGGCCCATACCATCATCTACATGGATGGGCAGATGCGGCTTAAGGAAAGGCGTAGTCAGAATCAAGAGAATGACCGCGTCAGTTGGTGTGGCGACACCCCTGACGGAGGTGTGATTGATGGCCCGCTGACACCGATACTGTATCG
>JAPKBI010000047.1 GCA_028823475.1 Halioglobus sp.
GATGATGCGCAGGTTTAAGCCGCCAGCTAGTGCACGTTCAACGATAGCCTGTTGTTGCCCACCCACTGTATAGCTGATGGTATCAAAGAAGCTGGCGTTGTCGCGCGTGAAGCCGGCGTCTTCCAGCCCCTTGACTAGAATACAGGCCAAGCGCTGAATGCGGGTGGCTATCCGTCGCAGTCCCGTCGGTCCATGGTACATAGCGTAGAAAGCGGCCATCACGGCGAGCAGTGCTTGCGCCGTACAAATGTTACTGGTGGCCTTTTCGCGACGGATATGTTGCTCACGGGTTTGCATAGCCATGCGCAGGGCTTGGTTGCCGCGTCGGTCTATAGAGACACCGATAATGCGTCCCGGGGTAGAACGTTTGTAGGCGTCTCGAGTGGCAAAAAAAGCCGCATGTGGACCGCCAAAGCCCATGGGCACCCCAAACCGTTGGGTATTGCCCAGCACCACATCAGCGCCCATTGAGCCGGGTGATTTCACTAGCAGTAAAGCCATAATGTCCGCCGCCACTGCCACTAGCGTATTTTTTGCATGGGCTTTTTCTGTCAATGGAGAAATGTCTTGTAGATGCCCGTAGGTCCCGGGGTATTGCACTAGCAGGCCGAAGGCCTCGGTAGCGTTGAGCAGCTCGGCCGGATCGCCGACTAAGACTTCAATATCCAGTGCCTTGGCTCGAGTTTTTACTACAGCGATCGTCTGGGGGTGGCAATCGTCAGCTATAAGGAAAGTGCTGCTGCGGTTTTTTTTGTTCACCCGTTGTAACAGCGTCATGGCCTCTGCGGCAGCAGTGCCTTCGTCCAGCATGGAGGCATTTGCCAGGTCCATGCCGGTTAGATCGAGCACCATCTGCTGGAAAGTCAGTAGTGCTTCCAGGCGGCCCTGGGATATTTCCGGCTGATAAGGCGTATAGGCGGTATACCAGCCGGGATTTTCCAGTACATTGCGCTGGATAACTGGGGGCGTGACGGTATCGTGGTAGCCCATACCGATAAAGGAGCGATTGACGATGTTCAGGCTTGCCAGCTCTCGCAGTCGCGCAATGACTTGCTGCTCAGTCTGGGCTCCGGGCAGTTGCATAGGCTGCTGCCGACGAATGGTCGCAGGCACGGTGTCATCGATCAGCGCATCTAGGTTGTCGTAGCCAATGGCGCGGGCCATGGCTGTTTGCTGCTCGACCGTAGGTCCAATATGACGTTGGATGAATTCGGCATGGTTTTCCAAATCAAGTAGAGACGGACGGCTCATGGATACTCCGAGAGTTACTAAAATGATGCAGGCGTGTTTTGCAGGCGTGTTGTACAGCCCCATAATAGCAAGAGAGCACCCTGACGGGCAATAAATTGCAGCGTTTAAGGCCACTTAACGGGAAACATAAAATAGCTGCCTGACTTGCGTTTTCGCTTTAGCGCAGGTATCACTAGGCACCTTTATTGAGCCCGAGGAGAGTGAGTGTGTTGGAGATTGTTACCCCCGAATCCGTTGGTATGGACAGCGCGCAGTTGGCCCGCGTGAGCGAGCATCTCACGAAGCGCTATATCCAGCCTGGAAAAATTCCCGGCAGCATTACACTCGTCTCGCGCGGCGGAAAGGCTTGTTATCTGGATGTACAAGGTCAACGCGATCTAGAGCGTGGCACTGCCATGGCCGAGGACAGCATTGTGCGCATCTACTCCATGTCCAAACCGATCACTTCCCTGGCTATGATGACGCTGCTTGAGAGGGGGCTGTTTTCGCTAGATGATCCGGTGCATCGATTTATTCCGTCCTGGCGTGACTTGGGGGTCTGGACGGCGGGTTCTTACCCGCTGTTTGCCACCGAGCCCTGCAAACGGGCCATGACCATTCGCGATTTATTCATGCACACCTCTGGCCTGACGTATGATTTCCTGCGTTCGTCTAACATTGATTATGCCTATCGAAAACAGCAGATCGGCAATCCGCAGCCTGGCTATACACTGCAGGATATGGTTGATCAACTGGCATCGATGCCACTGGAGTTTTCCCCAGGGGAGCGCTGGAACTACTCACTGGCGACCGATGTGCTGGGTCACCTAGTGGAGGTGATTAGTGGGCAGAGTCTTCCCGACTATCTGCGCACCGTCATTTTCGAGCCACTGGGCATGGTAGATACGAGTTTCGAGATCGCTCCGACGCAAGCTGCACGCTTTGCGTCCTGTTACGAGCGCAATCTTAATCGGGAGTTGGTGTTGAACGATGACGGACAGGACAGCCGGTTTACCAGCCCCAGTTTCTACTCCGGTGGCGGTGGCCTGCTGTCCACAGTCGGAGACTATTATCGCTTCTGCCAGATGTTACTGGGTGGCGGCACACTGGAGGGTACGCGAATTATTGGATCACGGACTTTGGAATTCATGACCTGCAACCACCTTCCCGGTGATGAGGATCTTGCTGTCATGGCCACCGGTGGTTTTAGTGAATCAGCCTATGAAGGAGTGGGTTTCGGGCTGGGCTTTGCGGTCAAACTGGATCCAGTGGGGAATGGTTACCCCGGATCCACGGGCAGTTTTTTTTGGGGCGGTTTGGCCAGCACCTTGTTTTGGATAGACCCGGTTGAGGAGCTGGTGGTGATTTTTATGACGCAGTTGATGCCCTCCAGTACGTTTAACTTCAGGGGGCAACTGGAGAATATTATTTACGGCGCGCTGCGCTAGCAACATGTTGGTTTGATGGTATTGCCATCTAAATAAGAAATATTCTCGTTTAGTGTTGCAAATGAGAATGATTCCTAATATCATCTTCTTCAGTCGCAGTTAAAGACTTATTGAAGGAGAGAGATCAGATGAAAAAGCTTACGACGGGCCTTATGTTGGGTTTGTGCACCTCTACCGCATTTGCTGCGACGCCCACAATTGAAGAAATGTGGATCATCATCCAGCAGCAGCAGGCTGAGATTACTCAACTGAAGACACAGTTAGTCTTGACGGATGAGGTGTTAAAGGAGAACAGTGTGAAAGTCGAGGCGACTGCTACCATGGTAGAACAGGTGGCAACAGGCGAAACATCGCTGGCGTCAAGTTGGGCGGAGCGCACGCAGATCGGCGGCTACGGCGAGATGCATTACAACAACCTCGAAAACAACAATGACAATGGCGAAGACATTGATAAGATTGACTTTCACCGTTTCGTGCTTTACTTAGGTCACGACTTTAATGACACCACTCGTATGTTTTCTGAGGTAGAACTAGAACATTCTCTTTCTGGAGACGGTAAGCCGGGTGAAGTAGAGCTTGAGCAGGCCTATATTGAACACGACTTGAGTAGTACTACTCGCATGAAGGCGGGTCTATTTCTTGTGCCGGTCGGGATTCTCAATCAGACTCATGAGCCGACCACTTTCTATGGTGTTGAGCGCAACAATGTCGAGAAAAATATTATACCGACCACCTGGTGGGAGGGTGGACTTGCGCTTAGCGGAGAAATTCTTCCAGGTTGGAGTTACGAGGGTGCCTTCACCTCAGGCCTGAACATCGATTTCGCAGAGGGCGATTATAAGGTTCGCGATGGTCGCCAAAAGGTGGCGAAGGCAGATGCATCCAAGCCGGCATATACCGCGAACACTAAATACACGGGCATTGCAGGTTTGGAATTGGGTGCGACAATTCAATATCAGGCGGGTCTTGGTCAGGGTAACTACGACGAAGATGTTGATGCGATGCTGTACTCAGCACATGTGGCTTATCGCAATGGTCCCTTCGGTCTTCGAGCGTTGGCAGCCGCCTGGGATATTGATGACGCCATTAATGAAGTCAAGGCTGGCGCCAATGAGCAAAATGGCTGGTACATCGAGCCGTCCTGGTTGGTGATGCGTGATCTGGGTATTTTCGCTCGCTACAGTGAATGGGATAACTTAGCGGGTAGCGATGGAGAGACGGACATCAGCGAATGGGATGTAGGTGTTAACTACTGGCTAGTAGAGAATGTTGTATTCAAGGCCGACTACCAGTGGCAAGACGCACCCCCCGGCCAAAAAGAACTCGAAGGGTTTAATCTGGGAGTCGGGTTTACCTACTAATACTCATGAAAATCTTTGCGGGGTTTGGGTATCGGAGTGGAATCGCTATCGTCTTATTGACGATGGCTTTTTCCGTTATTGGCGAGGAATATATTGGGCGTGACGAATTCCTTGGGCTTGCCTGCGGTGACAAGAAACCTGAAATGCAGACGTTGTGGATTACTGAAGAAACACGCGACGCTGCCAAGGCGGCGGTCGGTTGGTTTCCGCCCGCTCTGCGTCTGCGGTATTGGCAAGAGGGTAACTGTACTGCATGGATATTAGAGGATATCGGCAAGGACAAACCCATTACCCTCGGTATCGCCGTGTCTGGTAATCGCATTGAGCGTGTCGAGGTGCTGGCTTTTAGAGAAACGCGCGGATGGGAAATTCGCTACCCATTCTTTACCAGCCAGTTTAGTGGGTTGACACTGGCTACTGACGGTTATTTATCGGACTCTATCGATGGAATCACTGGTGCGACACTATCGGTAAGAGCGGTGGAGCGGGTTGCGCGTCTGGCTTTGTGGCTTGATATGCAGGTGAATGGCTGATGCGGTACCGCTCACAATTGGTTGGCATACTTTGGCGCTGGCATCGGCGCCTAGGCATATTTGCCGCGGTATTCGTAGTGGTTCTGGCCGCGTCCGGTATCGTGCTGAATCATTCTTCTGGGCTCGGTCTAGATCGTAGCTTTGTTGAATGGCCTTGGCTCAGTAAGGCCTATGGAGACAACTCTGCCGATCTGCCTGCATTCAACTTAGGCAAGCGCTGGCTATCGAGAGCGGCGAATGGTCGTATCTATCTCGACGATCATGAAGTGGCGTCCTGCAACGGAAAACTCGTTGGCGCCTTGCGGGCAGATCAACTGTTCTACGCTGGCTGTGCGGAGCAACTCCTATTGATTACTGAAGCTGGTGAGCTGGTTGAATCCATCAGTGCCAGCACCGGCTTGCCTGTGCCACTTGAGGCTATTGGGCGCATAAACAATCAGGTCGCGGTGAAGACCGGAGGGGGCTGGTGGCTGGCTGATCTGGACAGGTTGGATTTTAGTGAGCGCGCACCGGTGGGAGAAGTTGTTATTCGTGAGCTTTTCCCTGACCAGTTACCCGATGCTATTCGCGATAATATTCCAGCACAGGAACAATGGCTGACGTGGGAGCGCCTGTTGCTGGACTTGCACAGTGGTCGTTTGCTGGGCACTGGCGGTGTTGTGTTCGTCGACGGCGTCGGTGTCCTGCTTGGGAGTCTTGCCATGAGTGGTACCGCGATGTGGTGGCTGCACCGGCGGCGCAAACAGAAACCCTAGCGCAAGGGCGGCTATTATTCTTAAGATGCCGCGTAACGGATGCCCGTAATACAGTAAACTTGCTCACCCCCGGGGCTTTGCACCCGAACTTCATCGTCTAGGCGCTTGCCCAGCAACGCACGTGCCATGGGCGAATCCATGCTGAGTTTACCGCGGGCCAGATCAAACTCATCCGGGCCAACTACGCGCCAGCTGCTCTCTTCGCCAGCTTCGTTCTCTAGTGTCACCCACGCGCCGAAGAAAACCTTATTAGTCTCGCTGGGAATGCGCTGCACCACTTCAACTTCATCGAGGCGCTTGTTGAGAAAACGTACTCTGGAGTCTATTTCACGCAGTCGCCGCTTGCCATAAATGTAGTCGCCATTTTCAGAGCGGTCACCGTTCTTTGCGGCTTCATGGACCGCATCGGTGACAACCGGGCGTTCAACTTTCCACAATTGATGCAGTTCGTCCCGCAGTGCCTGCTCGCCTTCGGGGGTAATGTATCTGGAGCCGCGCTGGCGCGGTGGTCGGTAGCGTCCCATAGCATTATTTTAGCGGTTGTCACTGAGTAACAAAATCCCGCTGGACTCCTTCTGTCTGCACTGTTAGAAAGGCAAGCATAACGGATATTGGGATGGGGAAGTGAATGGCACATCAGCAACGCGTGAAGTTAGCGACAGTATTAAGTCTTTTCGTCGCCGCAGCGACTTATCTGCCGGGTTACGTGTTGGCAAGCTGCGTAGAGCTTGAAGGCAGTCTGACCCAGGGTGGGCTGATATGGGGCACAGTGCCACCAGGAAGTCGCGTCACGTTGGACGGGGAGACGCTGGATGTCCTGCAAGCAGGTACAACCATTGCGGGTTTTGGCCGCAATGCGGCCGCGAGTGCTGAGTTAGTGGTGGATGATGGCGCGGATGTGTGCCGTCAGACGCTGCAGATTACACCTCGCCAGTACGCTGTTCAGCGGGTGCAAGGTGTGCCGCAGAAAACGGTGACCCCACCGCCTGAGCAACGAGAAAGGATTCGACGGGAGCAGGCACTTGTTAATGCAGCCAAGGCCCAGCGCTTGCTGCGCCCTGACTTGTTGCACGCTGCTTTGGCGGGGTTTCAATGGCCCACTGTCGGTCCAATATCGGGCGTGTATGGTAGTCAGCGTTATTACAATGGCGCGGCAGGAAACCCCCACTATGGTGTGGATGTGGCGGTTCCGACGGGCACTGTGGTACTCGCTCCCGCTGCGGGTGTTGTCACTTTGGCGGAACCAGACCTGTTTTATTCCGGCGGCACGGTCATTTTGGATCATGGGTTTCGCTTTTCTTCGGCGTTCCTGCATATGAGTAAGGTGCTGGTGGAAGTGGGGGAGGAGGTTAACTCTGGTGATGTGATTGGCGAGGTCGGTGCTACCGGCCGCGCCACGGGGCCACACCTAGACTGGCGCATGAGCTGGCGTAACCATCGGATAGACCCACAATTGCTGGCACCAACCATGCCAAACCTCTAAAAAGCCCGTATAGTACTACCCCTGATTGGCATTGTGAGACGGTAATGATCGATAAACGACTGCTTAGTATTCTGGTATGTCCTGTCAGCAAGGCACCAGTGGAGTACGACACGCAAAAGGACGAGCTGGTCTGCAAGGCATCCGGCCTAGCCTATCCAGTGCGCGATGGCATTCCAGTGATGTTGGAAAGCGAAGCTCGACAGCTTACGGCTGACGAAAAACTTGGGTAACAAACGGGTATAGCCTGGCATGTCAGACACGATATTTGGCAAAATTATCAGCGGTGAAATTCCCAGTGAATTTCTCTATGAGGATGAGCATTGTATTGCCATAAATGATATTAATCCTCAGGCCCCGGTTCATGTTTTGGTGATTCCAAAACAGAGCATTTCCCGATTGGTGGATGCCCAGTTAAACGATCAAGCGCTGCTGGGTCATTTGATGCTGGTTGCAGGCAAACTCGCCCAGCAACTGGGCGTGGGTGATGCGTTTCGCTTGGTAGTCAATAATGGCGCCGAGGCTGGTCAAACCGTTTTTCACCTGCATCTGCATATCATAGGAGGCAGGGCGTTCGCCGAAGGCCATATGGCTGGCTGAACCCCCCGGGCTCCCTCAACATAACCGAGATTGAGTATGAAGACCGTAGAGATACGTGAGGCCTTTCTGGCCTATTTTGAACAGCATGAGCACACACGCGTTGAGAGTTGCTCATTGGTTCCGGCCAACGATCCTACCCTGTTGTTTACCAACGCCGGTATGAATCAGTTCAAGGACACGTTCCTCGGCACGGAGCCTCGTGCCTATGTTCGCGCGACTAGCAGTCAGCGCTGTGTGCGTGCGGGGGGCAAGCATAACGATCTAGAGAATGTCGGGTATACCGCGCGTCATCACACCTTCTTTGAGATGCTGGGTAACTTCAGTTTTGGGGACTACTTTAAGCGCGATGCCATCCGCTATGCCTGGGATTTTCTCACGGTAACGCTTGGTCTCCCCCCGGAAAAACTGTGGGTCACAGTGCACCTGTCTGACGATGAAGCAGAGCAGATATGGATTGATGAAATAGGTTTCCCCAAGTCGCGAATTTCACGTCTTGACGAGGATAATTTTTGGCAGATGGGCGATACCGGCCCCTGTGGCCCCTGTAGCGAAATCTTCTATGACCATGGCGAAGATATTCCGGGAGGCCCGCCTGGCAGTGAGGGCGAGGACTTGGATCGCTTCATTGAAATCTGGAATCTGGTGTTCATGCAGTACAACCGCGACCAGAGCGGAGAATTGCATCCGCTTCCGCACCCTTCTGTCGACACCGGAATGGGTCTGGAGCGTATTGCTGCCGTAATGCAGAAGGTACACAACAACTACGACATCGACCTGTTCCAAGTCATCATCAAATCTGCGGCGCAGTTGTTGCAGGTCAAAGATCTGCAGCATAACTCGCTGAAGGTCATCGCCGACCATATTCGGTCCTGTGCTTTTCTTATTGTCGACGGGGTACTGCCGGGCAATGAGGGTCGCGCTTATGTGTTACGACGTATCATTCGTCGGGCTGTGCGCCACGGCAATACGCTGGGTGCGGAGCAACCGTTTTTTTATAAATTGGTGGCCACGTTGGCAGCGCAAATGGGCGATGCCTATCCCGAATTGATCAAACAGCAGGCTCTAGTAGAAAAGACGCTTTTGGCCGAAGAGGAACAGTTCGCTCGGACGCTGGACAATGGCATACAAATTCTTGAGGAAGCATTAGCAGACTTGCACGGCAGTGAAATCCCCGGAGAAATGGTGTTTAAACTGTATGACACTTACGGGTTTCCCACAGACCTGACCAACGATATTGCAAGAGAAAGAAACCTGACGCTGGATATGGCCGGCTATGACCTTGCGATGGCGGAGCAACGTTCTCGTTCCCAGGATAAGGGAAGCTTCAAGGTCGACTATAGCAATCTGCTGAAGCTTGAAGGCAAGACCGAATTCACCGGCTACGATACGCTGGAGGGGGAGGGCGTGGTAGCGGCGCTACTGCGAGACGGCGAAGACGTGAGTGTTCTCAACCTCGATGAGTCTGGCACGGTAGTTTTGGATGGCACGCCATTTTATGGCGAGTCTGGCGGTCAGGCCGGAGATACGGGTTATCTCAGTGCTTCTGGTGTGCGGCTGGAAGTGTCAACGACAACTAAAACGGCTGATCATCACCTGCACCAGGTAAAAGTGTTGCAGGGCAGCGTAAAGTGCGGTGACACGCTTTCGGCCCACGTCGATGCGAATATGCGACAGCGCACTCGTCTCAGTCATAGTGCGACTCATTTGCTTCATGCGGCTCTGCGCACGGTGTTGGGTGATCATGTGCAGCAAAAGGGTTCGTTGGTGGACTCCGAGCGGCTGCGTTTCGATTTCTCGCATCCGGAAGCCGTGACGCCGAAGCAGTTGAAGACCATTGAAAACATGATTAATGATCAAATACGCATGAATACTTCGGTTCAAACGCGCCTCATGACTATGGATGAGGCCGTAGCGTCTGGTGCGATGGCGTTGTTTGGTGAAAAGTACGGTGAAGAAGTGCGCGTGTTATCCATGGGTGAGCAAGATTTTTCTGTGGAGCTGTGCGGTGGTACTCATGTTGATCGCACCGGTGATATTGGTTTGCTGCGCATCGTGTCTGAATCTGGCGTCGCTTCCGGGGTGCGTCGTATCGAAGGCGTGACGGGCACTGGTGCATTGGCGCTGCTGGATGCGAATGAACAGCAGTTGGCCGAGGTGTGTGAGGTGGTCAAGGGTAGCACTGATAATGTCGCGGTGAAGGTAGGGGCCTTGCGTACTGAGAATCGAGAGTTAGAAAAAGAAGTTGCTCGACTTAAGCAAAAGCTGGCGACGTCCGCGGGCAGTGATCTCACTGCTGAGGTTGTGGAAGTGCGAGGCATTAAAGTACTTGCGGCTAACGTAGAAGGTGCAGATGCTAAATCACTGCGCGACACGTTAGATCAGTGTAAAAATAAGTTGGGAAGTGGGGTGATCCTGTTGTCGGCTGTGATCGGGGACAAGATTGCCCTGACTGCCGGTGTGACCAATGATCTAACCGGTCAGGTGAAAGCAGGCGACCTGATGCGTGAATTTGCGGGGCGCCTCGGTGGCAAGGGCGGCGGAAAACCCGATATGGCTCAGGGCGGCGGCACCGATGTCCACGCTTTGCCGGCAGTACTGAAGGCTGTGCCTGATTGGGTGTCATCGCAGTTGGATTGATGTGAATTGTGGTGCGGATTAAGTTCTCCGGACTGTGTAAAATTAGATCACTTTGTTGTTTGATGGCGCACCTTTTGGCGCGCCTGATTAGGGTCGCAGCGAGCTGCGCGAGAAACTATGAGTCTCATCGTTCAAAAATTTGGTGGCACCTCGGTCGGTGATATTGAGCGCATCGAGCTAGTGGCAAAAAAGGTCGCCGCCTTTCGCGCTGGGGGTGACGACGTGGTCGTGGTTGTCTCGGCCATGAGCGGTGAAACTAACCGTCTGATGGCACTGGCGCAAGAGATACAGGAGCGACCATTACCCCGTGAATTGGACGTGCTGCTTTCCACTGGAGAGCAGGTCACAACTGCACTGCTGAGCATGGCACTGAACAAGCAGGGCGTGAAAGCCAAGTCTTACACCGGAGCCCAGGTGCGTATTCTTACTGATAATGCGCATACTAAGGCGCGGATTCGTGAGATTGACAGCGATCGTCTGATTGGAGACTTGAAAGAGGGCTACGTGATTGTGGTGGCCGGTTTTCAGGGGGTCGATGAAAGCGGCAATATTACGACGCTGGGCCGAGGTGGTTCCGATACTACTGCCGTGGCGCTAGCGGCTGCACTAAAAGCAGACGAGTGTCAGATATACACGGATGTGGACGGTGTTTACACTACAGATCCTAGGATGGTGGATGGCGCCCGCCGTCTTTCCAGAATTACCTTTGAAGAAATGCTGGAAATGGCCAGTATGGGTTCCAAGGTGTTGCAAATTCGCGCCGTTGAATTTGCGGGGAAGTACAACGTGCCGCTGCGAGTCCTGCACAGTTTTAAGGACGGTCCGGGCACACTGATATCAATGGAGAACGATAGCGCTATGGAAACGCCGACAATTGCTGGCATCGCATTCAATCGCGATGAAGCGAAGCTAACCATCGAGGGCGCACCGGATATGCCGGGTGTGGCTTATCAAATTTTAGGTCCAATTGGTGAAGCCAATATCGAAGTGGACGTGATCGTGCAGAACGTTAGCCACGACAGTACAGTCGATTTCACTTTTACTGTCGGGCGCGATGATTTGGCCCGTGCGGAAGAGGTGCTCAATCAGATAGCAAATGAAATTGGCGCAGGGAAGGTCACCAGCGACAGCAAAATTGCGAAGGTATCGGTAGTCGGTGTGGGTATGCGCTCCCATGCGGGAGTGGCGAGTCAGATGTTCGCTGCCCTAGGTGAAGTCGGTATTAATATTCTGATGATCACCACTTCCGAGATAAAGATTTCGGTCATTGTGGAGGAGAAATTTTTAGAGTTGGCCGTGCGTGCTCTGCATTCATCGTTTGGCCTGGAAAAGGACCCTAAGGACGAAAACGTCTGCGAAGAAGAATAGGGCTGCTGTGTCATTGAAGAGAAGTAATACATGGCGGCATTGTTTTTACGCAAATCTATGCTATAACTAAGGACGAAAGCGGCGTGTTTAAGGCGTCGGGATAAGGGCGTATAAAAGTCAATCCACAGCGTTAACATTGCGGAAGGGTATGACTTTAGAGGGCATCAAATATGTTGATTTTGACCCGCAAAGTCGGTGAGACGCTAATGATTGGCGACGAGGTCACCGTGACAGTGTTAGGCGTCAAGGGTAACCAGGTCCGTATTGGCGTCAATGCGCCGAAAGATATTGCAGTGCACCGAGAGGAAATCTTTGCCCGCATCCACGATGGCGAGACTCCGGACACAGAGCACAAAGAATAAACCCGGCTACTGACTTCTATAGCTTTGATTTTGCAGCATTTGTGGTATTATCTCGCGCCTGTGGATACCCTCACTTAGTAGTCACAAAAACATACGGAGAGCTGGCCGAGTGGCTGAAGGCGCGCCCCTGCTAAGGGCGTATAGGCTTATACCCTATCGAGGGTTCGAATCCCTCGCTCTCCGCCA
>JAPKBI010000048.1 GCA_028823475.1 Halioglobus sp.
TGCCAACGTCATAATGGGCGAGTATTTTGTCCGTCTACTGCGGTGATGTATAGTCTTGTTAAAGCTTGATCTATATATTAAAGCAGCTTAAACGCGCCACACAGGAGGCGGAAAATGCACAGAACATCCATTGCTACCCATCTTCTGTCTATCCTATTTACCGTATTCGCGCTGCACAGCCTACCGATATATGCCCAAGAAACGGCAGCCAATGGCCCAGTACCGAATGCCAGGCCACCGGAAGAACAAGCCTACGCCAGTGCTATAGAGGATATCGAATCTGCTGGGGGAGCCTATGCCGCAGAACTATCCGAACCCCTACTCAGTCTTGCGCTGCAACTGCAATCCCAAGGACGCCACACGCAAGCGATCGCGTTATTCAGGCGCGGTATACACCTCGCGCGTGTCAACGAGGGGCTTTATTGCGCACAACAGATACCGTTACTGCAGGGCGAAATTGCCAGCAATCTCGCAATACAAGACTACGCCATGGCAGACGAGCGCCAAAACTATCTCTACCGGGTACAAACCCGCAGCTTAGAGGCTGGCGATGCGTTAACTGCCGCTTTAATGCAGCAGGCACAGTGGCAATACGCTGCCTATCAATTGGGGCTGGGCGCGCATGGATATCTGCGGCTGGTCAATATGACCGAGCTCTACCGGCAGGCACTGAGTAATGTGGCGGCAGGAGAAGAAGGCGAGACATCAGTTAAACTGTTAGCGCCTCTGCAGGGCCTGTTAGAAACACAATATCTTATTGCAGGCTACGTCTGGCAGGAATCCGACCGGGCATTCAGCGAAGACGAGCGCCCCCCTAAACCCCTGCTGCAATTTAACGCCTACCGCGCCGAGAGTTATCGTCAGGGCAAAAATATTATTGAAGCCATTGCGCGCATTCAGCCAAATATCGCTCGGACCCAAATAATGCTGGGAGACTGGAGTCTATGGAATGGCCGAACAAAGGATGCATGGCAAGCTTACGGGAGGGCCGAGACGGAACTAGCAGGGGAAGACGATGCCCAAGTCCAGCTGCACAGGACGTTTGGTCAACCGGTAGCGCTGCCTGACATTGCCGGCCTTGCGCCGCTGCCGCCTTCGATAGACCCAAAAGAGGCTGATGTCTTGATAGAATTCACCGTCGACGAAAAAGGTAGGGTTCAGGATTTGGACCGTTTAGATGATAATGAACAGTCTGCTAAGCAAGCGAAGCAACTGATGAATCAGATACGCAAGACTGCTTTTCGGCCGCGTTTTGCTGACGGACAACCACTAGAAACAGAAAAAATTGTTAAGGCATTCAATGTTCAATAATTCAACATTCCTACAGCTTTACCGCATCGGCGCTGCCGCTTGTCTCTGCCTTTTCCTATCCGGCTGTCCCAGTGCGAGCAATCCAACACAGCCGCAAACACCACCGCAGACATCTCCACCCAGCCCACCGCCTCCGACCAGCAGTTCCAGTAGTTCTGCCGGAAGTACCAGCAGCAGCGCATCCGCCAGCAGCCCCAGCCAACCCTCCAAACCTTCATCCACGGCTGAGAGTGAGGCCGGCAGTCAATCAGGTGGTGATCAGACGAACGACACCATGGGGCCGCCGGAGGAGGATGCTCAAGCGTCCGGCGACAGTGGTGATCAGGCCGCGCAAAGTGGCTCAGAAGCAAACAGCAATGACGGTGACAGCATGGAACCTGGCTTTGGTGACGGAATCGCCAGCGGTGACGACCTCCCGGACTTACGCGACGAACCCAGCCTGCCATCAGCACAGGGAACTAATAGCGAATCCGTTGGCACCACAGCCGACGCGGGTGCCTCTGAAACTGCCGGTCAGTCTAACGGTGAGACAGCGGGCAGCGGGACCCCTGTTAGTTATAACGGCAGCAGCAGTTATGGTTTGCCCGCGGGCATGCCATCGAGCAACGGCGGTTACGGCTCACCAACGGGGATGCCCGCAGGCGGCAGCGGACCACTGACCCCCGCCGAGCAGGTGGCGATACTCGACGCGCAATTGGAACAGGGCGCGGGAGAATTCGACACCATCATTATGGAAACCCAGGCACAACAGCGCGCCGCTGCGCGCGCACAGGCTGCCAAGCGGCCGCCTACAACAATAGCCAGTGCGAGCGGCGGTGCCGGGCAAGGCAACGGCCCCGATGAAGACGGCACCGCAGAGGCGGGAAGCTACAGCACCGGCGGCGGTATGGGCGGTGCATCAGCTGGGGGCAGCGTGCCGCAAAACACGGCAAAATATCCCGCCCCGGTCGACATACCCAGTGGTAACAACGATGACGTGGTGGCTCGGCAACTGCGTGAGGCCGCGATGCGCGAACCTGATCCTGCTGTTAGGGAGAGACTGTGGGATGAATACCGCAAATATACGGGCCTCAAAAAATGACTGTCTTACGCCTGCTGGCAGTAATAGCGGTCTACTTTTTGTTAAGCGGCTGCGTGAGTCAAACGATCAAGAGTACTTCTGTCCCCAACATCGAAACACCGTCCTCGGTCGTACCAGAAGCATTACTACTCGATGTATCAGTGGTGGTGTTTGATCCGGGCCTCGATAACTACGACGAAGATGAACAGGTTTATCCCGAGGTACGCAATGCTGAAGCCCGATTCATGCCAATGGTCTTGTCTGAGTCGATACAGAATAGTGGCGCATGGGGGGCTGTGCGTATAGTGCCCACTGGCATCCAGATCACCGATCTGATTGTGCGAGGCGAGATCCTGCATTCTGACGGAGAGGAATTACAACTAGCTATCACCGCTATAGACGCTCGAGGCGATGTTTGGCTGAGTAAGACCTATACGGGCAAGGCCAGTCGCTATGCCTATCAGCCGGCGACCCGCAACCCTTATGACCCGTTTCAGGCGGTTTACAACACTATCGCTAACGATCTACTAGAGCAGCTAGAGGAGCTGCCTTATAAAGAGCGCGGTGATGTGCGACTGGTGACAGAACTGCGTTTTGCGCGCGACTTCTCCCCGGATGCCTTCAACGGTTATCTCGAACAGACACGCAACGGTGAGTATGACATCAATCGGCTGCCTGCCGAAAATGACCCAATGCTGGAGCGTGTGCGCGATATTCGAGAGAGGGACCGTCTTTATGTAGATGCACTACAAGTTTACTATACTAATTTTGATGCGCAGATGTTGGAACCCTATCAGGAGTGGCGCAGAGCCAGTTTTGAAGAGTCTGTAGCGCTGCAGGCGTTGCGTGCTGAGAGTACGCGCCGATTGATCGTAGGCGGCATTGCCGTTTTAGCAGGCATTGCGGCCGCCAGCTCAGGCGATAGCAGTGCCGCCAGAACCGCTGGCCAGGTCGCTGTGCTGGGTGGGGGCTATTTAGTCAAAAGTGGGTTAGATAAGCGTAACGAATCGCAAATTCATGTGCAGGCGCTAGAAGAATTAGGCATGTCATTGGAGGCGGAAATCACCCCGCAGATCATTGAACTGGAAGACCAAACCGTCATGTTGACGGGAAACGTCGAAGAACAATACACCCAGTGGCGTTTATTTCTAGGCGATATTTACCGCGCCGAGATTGGCAGTCTCGAATTACCTGAGGAATCAGCTGGCACTGCTGATACACTCTGATCCGTTTCACTGGCTCATAAGGTTCCGAACACCGCATGTCATCTCACAATGACCCATTACAACCCACGCCATTTGACGCAGTCAAACCGGCCTCCCCTTCGACTTCCGCTGAACATAACCCAGATGTTACTGTTTCTCGAGGCACACCGGCATGGGTGTTGCCGGCTTTGGGTGGCCTGGTATTGTTAGCTCTGTTGGTGATTTTTTGGCTTCCCAAAAGCCTAGAGTCAGCAAAGAATGCGCCAGCACCGACTACCCCTGAAACAGCGGTCGCAGCAGTGCCAGAGCAGCCCACCACCACTACAGGAAAACCCTCCCCCTCCGATTCCGGTGCCTCGCCGTGGTCCGATGCGCAACTGGCCCGGTTGCGTAAAGAGGCTCAAGAAATGCTAGCGCAGTTACTGGATCTGCAGGACACACTGCAGACACGCGGAGTGGAACAATGGGCACCTGCAGCATTTGCCGACGTGACCGCCCTAGCCATAGATGGCGATGCGCTTTACAAAACGCGGCAATATGAACAGGCCACCGCAAACTATCAACAGGCACTCACGGCTCTGCACGCACTGCAGCAAGCGATGCCAGACGAGCTAAATAGGCTGCTAGAATCAGCTCGGGCGGCGTTAGAGCAAGGCGATGCAAGCACCGCACTTGCCGCTCTGGCAATGGCGGCCCTCATTGAACCCAACAGCAGCGATGTGGTGTCACTGCAGCAGCGCGCTGAATTGTTGCCGCAGTTGATTCCGTTACTGGAGCAGGCCACTGCCGCCGAGACTAACGGCGACCTGTCGCAGGCGCAGCAGTTACTGCAGCAAGCAACAGCACTTGACCCGCTGCACCAGCGCGCCCGCAGTGAGCTAGAGCGGATCACGGCGAAGGCGCGGAGTCAGGACTTCAATAAGGCTATGAGTAAAGGCTATGCCGCCCTGAATGAAAGCCGCTTTGATACTGCTGGCAAAGCGTTTCTCGCCGCCGCAACGTTACAACCGGGCTCCAGCGAGGCGGCCAGTGCCCTGCAGGAAGTGGAAACGGCAAAAACCGCGCAGCGCCTCGGCACCTTGAGTCAGCAAGGGCAAAAAGATGAGCAACAAGAGCAATGGCAACAGGCCGTTGATGCGTATGAAGAGGCGCAGAAACTGGACCGCAGCATAGTGTTTGCCAGCGAGGGACTGAAACGCAGTCGGGCGCGGGCACAACTTGACCAGCAATTCAATAAGGTCATTAACCAACCACAACGACTGTCAGATGCGACAGTCGCTGGCGCGGCCACAGAGTTATTGCAGCAGGCCAAACAAATTACGCCTCGAGGACCGGTGTTGGAGCGGCAGATCAGCCGACTTGAAGCCCTACTGGACCAAGCCAACGCCACCGTGACTGTCACCTTGCGCTCGGACGAAGAAACCGAAGTGATCGTTTACAAAGTCGCTAGGTTGGGACGCTTCTTGCAGCGTGAACTGGCGCTGCGACCGGGCACCTACACTGCCACAGGAACCCGAAATGGTTATCGAGATGTGCGCCAAAGCTTCACCATCGCACACGACAGCACGCCTGCTAGCGTGACCATTAGCTGCACAGATCCTATTTGAAATGGCGCAACACATGTCAACCAAGCCCGTCACTATCTCACCCAGCGGCTTTACTCCGTTGGACCAGGCCGCACCGAATGCGCCAGTCTCACGTAAGACCGGGCGAATGGTGCTGTTCTTTTGCCTAGGGGTGTTCGTGCTGGTCATGCTATTCCTGCTCAGTGCCCGCTCACTGATGATAGAGGTAAAGGCGCAGACACCTGCGCAGATCTCTGTCTCTGGGCTGGCGTTACCGTTCGGTAAACGCTATCTACTGCGGCCCGGCGATTACGACATCCACGTAACAGCCGAGGGGTATTACCCGCTTGCCACCACCGTCACTGTGGATCACAGCGACAGTCAGTCTATCGAATTACCATTGCAGGCTCTGCCAGGCTTGTTATCAGTGGACAGCGAACCCGCAGGCGCCAGCGTCATCGTCGACGGTGAAGTCGTTGGGAAGACGCCGCTCAGTGACCTCCCCCTAACAGAAGGCGAGCACCAGCTGCGACTGGAAGAGGCACGACATCTTCCGGTGGAGCAAGCCCTTCAGATCACCGGGCGTAACGTGCGAGAACAATTGCAGCTGCAACTGCCGCCAGCGTGGGCAGATGTCACGGTGAAAAGCCTACCCTCGGGCGCAACGATTCTGCTGGACGGTGAGGCGGTGGGGAAAACACCGGCCACGGTAGAAGTACTCCAAGGCGAGCACCAGCTGATGTTGCAGTTGCAGGCCTATGCCAACTGGCAACAAACACTGCAGATCAAGGCCAGCGAGAACTTAGATCTGGGCGTCGTGGCGCTGCAACCGGCCGCAGGAGAGCTGGCGTTGAGCAGTGTGCCCAGTAGCGCCAATGTCACCCTCGATGGCGAGTTTCAAGGTCAGACCCCACTGACGCTGATACTGATTCCGGACCGTGCTCACCGCCTGGCGGTATTCAAGCCCGGCTACAAACGCTACGACAGCTCAGTGCAACTGCCGGCCGCGGGCAGCGACACACAGACCGTGACACTGCAAGCGGAACTGGGTGAGGTGCGCTTCAGCATCAGCCCGGCCAACGCGATCTTGCGCGTCAATGGCAAGCGCTATCGCAACAGCAATCAGACAGTATCGTTGCCAGCAGTGGAGCACACCGTAGAGATCAGCCTAGACGGTTATGCCACTGTCCGACGCACCGTCACCCCGCGCCCTGGGCTGATGCAATCGGTAGACGTGCGATTGCAAACACAACAGGCGGCAAAACTGGCCCGCATCAAACCGGAGATAACCACGGCATTAGGACAGACTTTGCTGCTGTTCAAACCTGGCGAATCTGCGATGGCAGACTTCACGATGGGAGCCTCCCGTCGTCAGCCCGGACGTCGGGCCAACGAAGTGTTGCATCCGGTCGCCTTAAGACGAATGTTCTACCTGCAAACGACGGAGGTCACGAACGCCCAGTTTCGCCAATTCCAGCCCAGTCATAATTCAGGGCAGGTCGAGGGCAGCAGCCTCAACCAAAAGCACCAACCCGCCGTGCAGGTGAGCTGGCAACAAGCCGCCACCTTTTGCAACTGGCTTAGCGCGAAGGAAGGTTTGCCCGCGTTCTATCAGGAAAAGAACGGTATTGTCATAGGCTATAATTCCAGCGCTACCGGTTATCGACTGCCATCGGAAGCTGAATGGGCGTGGGCGGCTCGCGCCAGCGGCCAAGCCCTGCTGCTGTTTCCATGGGGCGACACTTTTCCGCCGACCCAGGTTGTGGGAAACTATGCCGACACCACTTCGGCCTATGTTACCGGGTCGACACTGAACAACTATACGGATGGCCACGTAGTCAGCGCACCGGTGGCCTCTTTCAAACCGAACCAACACGGTCTCTACGATATGGGCAGCAACACTTCGGAGTGGGTGCACGATGTCTACCGCATCCCTTCTGCCAATGGCACAACGCAAACGGACCCACTAGGCAGCCAAACTGGCGACAACTACGTCATTCGTGGCGCGAGCTGGGATCATTCCAAGCTGAAGGAGTTACGTCTGTCCTCCCGAGATTATGGGCAAGCGGGACGCGATGACGTGGGATTCCGGCTAGCACGCTATGCTGAGTGATTTATGATTAAACGACTATTGATGGCGCCCGTGTTCCTTGCCCTGTTTCTGGAGGCTATACCCCTGATCGCCCAGTCTGCGTCGGCCGAAAGAATACAAACCGCGCAAGAACCCGTTAACACAGATGGAGACAACAGCGATGTGACACAACAAGCAACTGCTCCCAAGGGATCGACACAAAAAGAGGCCCCCCCAATCACAAGCAATGATTCGCCCTTTGATTACCGGTCCTCAGAAAAAATCTCCGAGGACGTACCCGTCTCCTTTCCGGTCGATATATAGGACACTCCAATGAAGCAAAAAATGTCATCCGAATTTATCTATCAGTTATTCGCACTGCTTATCGCTATTATCGTCGTGCATGCGTTGTATGTCGGCGTCATACGGCCCAGCGCAAAAGCACATCTGGAACTTGAAGCGGCGCAGCAAGCGGCAGGAGAGGATGTCGTCACCACACGCAGTCTGGCAGTGGTGATAGGCAATTATGAACAGGAGTCCTGTTTTATCCTGCTGATTTGGGCTCTGGCCATCATGGGCTATAAGGCTCGCCTAGGGATGCGAGAACGCAGTATGCTCGATCGTCACCTGTTGGATATTCCAGAGGGCACCACTGTGCTGCCAGAGGATGCTCGCGAGTACAGCCGCGCCATTGAGGCACTGCCTGCGGCGGAGCAGGAATACCTGCTGCCGCGCACCCTACTCTCAGCGCTGCAAAGATTTGCCACCACCGGTAGCATCCAGGCCGTCTCGGACACGATAAAAGAAAATTGCGAAATCGAATCCGATAGACTCGATTCTGAAATGTCCATGGTGCGCTACATCGCATGGGCCATTCCATCGATCGGATTTATCGGCACCGTGCGCGGAATCGGTGATGCACTAGGACAGGCCTATAAGGCCGTGGCAGGCGATATTTCAGGCGTCACTGCAAGTCTGGGGGTGGCGTTCAACAGCACCTTCGTTGCGTTGGTGCTAAGCATTATCATCATGTTCTGCCTGCACCAGTTGCAACTGTCGCAGGAACGCCTAGTACTAGACAACCAACGTTATGCCGACAAGCGCCTGTTGCGCTTCTTGGTAGCACACTAATGAGTATCGGCGTGCTGGATATCAACGATAGCAATCTACAGCTGTGGCACGAGGGCACCGTAGTGCAAAGCCCCGGCTATGTGTTGTTGCAGGAAAAAGAGTACCAGTTTGGCTCGCCGGCACGCGCAGCCGCCAGATTGCAGCCGCGGGATATCAACACACGGTATTGGTGGCAACTGAGCACTGAAACATTGCAACCCTCACTCGGCCCTGCGCGCCATACCGGAGACCTCGCCCATGCGCATCTGCGGCAGTTGCATCAGGAAGCAAAATGTCCCAGTGAGATATTGTTAGCCGTGTCGGGCAGCATGCAGCGCGAACAACTCGCTCTGCTACTAGGGATCGTGCAGCAATGTCCCTTCGACGCTGTGGGACTGGTCAACCGCAGCGTGGCACTGGGCAGCCTCTATGGCCGTGGCGAACGCCTTTTCCATTTGGAGATTCAACTCCATCAGGCCGTGATCTCAGAACTAAAAAAACAGGACCATCACATAGAACTGCAGCGCACTACACCCTTACCTGGGTGCGGCTTACTGCAATTGCAAGAGCGGCTGGTCGAACTCATCGCCGCGTCGTTCGTGCGCCAGACTCGTTTCGACCCGCGTCGCAAGGCGGACAGCGAACAGCAGTTGTACGACGCCCTACCCGGTGCTCTGCGCACACTGCAAACTACCTCCGAAACCAATCTGGAGGTGAATGGCTATCAAGCACGCATCAGCGCCCACGACCTCCAGACGGCGGGCAAGCGCCTGTTCGACAGCGCCCGCGAAACTATGGGTATTCTGCGTCCCGACGATCATGTTATTGCCGACCCACTGGCCGCATTACTGCCGGGGCTGACCACCCTATTTGAGCGAGTGGATGTTTTACAGGCCGACGATATCTGTCGCGCACTGCAATCGCATCAGGCGCAATTGATCCAACGTGAACAAGCCCTGAGCTTCGTAACAGCCCTGCCGTGTCTCAATGCAGAGGTGGTCTCATCTGACTCAGCGAATGAAGCGCCACAGGTAACACCATCCGCAGTGCAACCACCGACTCAAGCATCGACAACGCAACCCACACACGTTCTCTACCGGCATCGCGCACAACCTTTAATTGAGACGGGAACCACGCTGAAAGGCGGATACGCTATCTATCGCAGCAGCGAGGGCTGGCAATTGCGTGACAACGGCACAGCGGCAACGGTAAACGGCGCAACGTATCACTCTGGTCAGATTTTGGCGTGCGGCGATGCAATCAATACCGGCCCGGGCGACACCGATACCGCGCTGTTAATTGAGGTGGCGGACTAGCTGGCATGGCAAGAAAGAAACGAGAATTTACCACCTTTAACCTCAGCTTTCTGGACATCATGTCCTGCGGCTTTGGTGCCGTAATACTTGTCTTTCTCATCATGAACCACGGTATTGTAGAGCAGAAAACAGAGTTGAATGAGGACCTGCTATCCGAACTCAATCTACTCGACGAGGATGTCGCTGAAGGCACCAAGGGTTTGGTGCGACTGCGCAATACGTTATCAGACGTAGATTTGAAAACGGCAGAAGCACAAGGCTTGGCAACTCGCATAACACAGGACACGGAAAACTATGAGGCTCAAATAGAAGACCGCAAACGTGATGGCTATACCGACAGCAGTGACATTGAAAGCCGCAAGGCTGAATTGCTGTCCCTCGAAGCTGAGGTCAAAGAATTACGGCAGGCAAGCCGGGACAGTAGTGGCAACAACGCCCGTAAATTCATCGGAGAGGGGGACCGTCAATATCTGACAGGCTTAAATCTTGGAGGAAGACACATTGCCATACTGCTCGACGTATCCGCCAGTATGCTAGCGGAGAAGGTGGTGCAAATCATTCGTCTGCGAAATATGAGCGAGTCAATTCAACGCAAGTCCGACAAGTGGATCCAGAGTCTTAATACGGTGGATTGGCTGACAGCGCAGCTGCCGGTTTCCAGTCATTACCAAGTCATCACCTTCAACACCGCAGCAAAATCTGCGTTACCCAACACCGACGGCAAGTGGCTAAAAGTGGCGGATCAGTCACAGCTGACAACATTGTCATCTGTTCTACATAAAGTGACCCCCAGCGGTGGAACCAGTCTAGAAAATGCTTTTATTGCGTTACAAAAACTGTCACCACTGCCCGATAATATTTTCCTGATTACTGACGGCCTTCCCACGCAGGGAACGACTCGCCCACGCGGCAGTAAAGTCAGCGGCCAGGCGCGTCAGAGACTATATGCTCAAGCGATTCGACAGCTACCCCCCAACGTGCCGGTCAACATCATACTGGCCCCGATGGAGGGAGACCCTATGGCGGCATCAAAGCTGTGGCAGCTCGCACAGTCCACACGAGGCTCACTGCTGAGCCCCTCACGAGACTGGCCCTGATGGCTCGGCGCAGAGGGAGAGGGAGAGCCCCGGAAGAGTTTTCACTGTCGTTTCTCGATGTCATCTGCTGTGGCTTCGGTGCCATCATTCTGCTGCTGATGATCACCAAAACTGCAGAGCCTCAGATCATCGAAGCATCCACCGTCAACCTCGAGGGCACGCTGGTTGAGTTGCAACAACAGGTGTTTGAGATCCGTGGCGAAACAAACATTCTCAACCGGGACCTGAACGCAAAACAGGAACAGTTGTCTGAATACGAAGAGCGTATCGCAATCCTGCGTGGTCAGATGGCCAGCGTGAAGTCCCGCTACGATAGCCTGCAGGTGGAGACCAGCAGCAATTCAGCCATTTCAGGGCAATTGGCCGTTGCAAAACAGGCGTTAACCGAAGAAATGAAGCGCCTTCTGGGCACACAGTATCAGTCTAAAAATCAGCTGATCGGCGGTATCCCGGTAGACAGCGAGTACATCATTTTCGTCATTGATACATCAGGGTCTATGTATTCCAATGCGTGGGACCGTGTACTGGAAGAGGTTCAAGCGACGCTAAGTATCTACCCCAAGGTCAAAGGCATACAAGTGATGAACGACATGGGGAGGTACATGTTCCCTAGCTACCGCGGGAGATGGATACCCGACACCCCGGGGAGACGCGACGTGATCATAAAAAACCTGCGCAACTGGAATGTTTTTAGCAACTCCAGCCCTGTGGAAGGAATTGAAACCGCCATTCGCGCATTCGCGGCACCGGACAAAAAAATTAGTATCTATGTGTTCGGTGATGAATTCACTGGCAAGTCTATCTCGCAGGTCATTGACACGGTGGACCGCATAAATCGGGTCGATGCTAATGGCGATCGACTGGTGCGCATTCACGCTGTTGGCTTCCCTGTGCTATTTGATCCCCGCGCAAGTAATCAGACGACGGGGGTTCGCTTTGCCGCGCTCATGCGCGAACTCACCTATCGTAACGGCGGCACATTTGTCGGACTCAATGACTTCCGTTAATCGCTGGCGCTGGCTGTTCGCATTGCTGATGCTGGTCGCATTGGCTGGCTGCGGACCCAACAGGGTTATTGTAGACGGCAACTTTCCACCCCCGTTGATCGAACCACTGCCGCTCTCTATAGGTGTGTGGCTTGGCGATGACTTCACCCAACACGAGTTCTTTGATGGCACCAAAAGTCGCAACGAATCCAGTTGGATAGTTAATACCG
>JAPKBI010000367.1 GCA_028823475.1 Halioglobus sp.
TTCTCAACGAGGTTAAGACCACCGGGGTTGGCGACAACAAGAACGTTTTAGTTGAGCTGAACATCGAGACCACGCGCCACCAAGAAATACAGGTGATTGGGAATGGCCAATGGTGTATGTCCATGGGCGGCCGGGATTGCTCCTTACAGATGCATGAGCAGAAGCTACTGGAAGTATCGGTGACCGTTGAGTCATTAAAAAGAGCCATCGAACAGTCCGAGGCCAGCGGGCAAGTGCAAGAGACTCAGGTGCTAAAGCAGGATCTAGCAACGTTGACAGCAATGGAGAGAGAGGCAGAAGTGTTCGGAGAAGCTGTCGGACTCGACTCCGTGTCGACCTTTGAATGCATAGTAGACCGCGATAAACATTTCTTCATGGAAATGAATACTCGCATCCAAGTTGAGCACCGAGTGACGGAATTATGTTATTCGCTTAAGTTCAGCAATCCGGATAACGCAGAAGAATACTTTGTTGTCGAGTCGCTAGTTGAGGCCATGGTTTTGATTGCAGCTCACGCGAAAAAGCTGCCCAGACCAGAGCGCATCACAAGAATGAACGACAGTGTCGAGGCGCGACTTAACGCAACTAACCAGGCTTTGCAGCCTCACGCTGGAGGCGTGATTGAGTCCTGGAGTGACGCCATTGAGGGCGAGATTCGGGATGACCAGGGCATCAGCTTGCACAACCCTGATACTGATGTGTTCATGAAGTACACACTGGCAGGTGCTTACGACTCAAACATCGCTCTGTTGCTGACAGTGGGGGACACCCGACTCGAGACCTACGAAAGAATGGCAGAAACAATTCGTCAGACTCGGATGCGGGGCAAGGATCTGGCCACTAATCTTGAATTTCACTACGGCTTGGTGAACTGGTTTATCGGACAGAATATCAATGCCCGGCCTACGACGGGCTTTATCGTCCCTTATCTGACAGCTGTCGGTGAGCTTAAACAGCGTGCCAATGATCTGGATATCCCGTACGCTTATAAGCACATTTGCCGTGCGACGCTAGGGGATGCGGAGGGAGACGCTCACACCGCTCTAGCCGAGACGCTGCAGCGCAAGGAGTCATTGTTGCTGCGGCCGCTGACGGAGCTGCTTCAAGAGCCACATATGCTCAGTGGCTGGCTCAGTGTGAACCGAGATTGCTATACAGTGATTGAGGGCAAAATCTGTTGGAACGAAAATCCTCTCGAACTGCTTAACGAAACGTATCACTTTCTGAATATGGACTACGTCCGCGGGGATAGTCCTCCCGCCGCGGTAATGATATGGGATCATGACAATGCGATATTGCAGAGCGCGCTGGCATTTTACGCTGAACTTAATGTGCGTCTCGGCTCTGAAGATTGGTTGGAGTTGTGTTCAATTCTCGATAGTAATGAGCCGCCCAAGGGGCTAGATGTTGACCTCTGGCAGCGCGTGCGCAATTCTCATCGAGGATTTCAGGCTGGCACTGATATTATTGCCTTACTGCCCAGTATCGCAGAGGCGACAAGCTTTTATGACCTCACAGTCAATTTCGATCTAAGTATTCATATTCCGGAGCGACTCGCCGAGGAAAAACTTCAGACGTCAATGGCAAAGGTTTTAGTTCCGCCGCCAGTGGCGAGTTCAGATGAAATTCTCTCTGAGAGCGGCGGCATGTTCTACTCGCGCGAAACACCGGCACACGATGTTTATATCAGTGAGGGCGATCACTTCAATGCCGGAGACCCGTTATTTATCGTCGAAGTCATGAAAATGTTCAACAAGGTTTATGCACCGTTTTCTGGCACTATTGCGAAAGTTTTGGTTGAAACCGATGGCAGTATTATTAGCAAGGGGCAGACCATCTTCAAGATCATTCCCGATGAAATTGCCGTTGAGGTATCCGCCGAGGATGTCGCAGCGCAACGTTTAGCCGCCACCAACAATTTCCTGCAACACCTTTAGAAAAGGACCACACATGATTACAGCCCTAGACCATATCGCCATCGCCGTGCCTGATCTGGAAAAAGCCATACAGCGTTTCGTCACGGATTTTGGGCTCCCACTGGGCGGCACAGAAGACGTGTTGGAGGCAAAAACGACCGCTGCTTTTTTGCCTTTGCCCCCTACAAGTATCGAGTTGGTCCATCCCCTTAATGATGAAGGTCCGGTGAAGACTTATTTGGAGAAAAAGGGCGGTGGTTTACACCATCTGTGCTTCCGCTCTGACGACATCGATGCAGACGTAGCGAGACTGCGCGAAAAGGGCTATCAGTTTCTCGCGGATGCGCCGACGCCGGGAGCGCACGGAGCGAGAGTCATTTTTATACATCCCAAGAGTTGTGACGGCGTACTGATCGAGATCAGCCAGCCGGCCGAGGGGCATTGAGGATTAGCACATGAGCGAAGAAATTTACGATAAAGCTGACTCCACACCTGAAAATTGGAATGTGCTGGCTACAAAACAATCAAAAGGCCAGAGCCCAGAAGATCTGGTCTGGCACACGGCAGAAGATATTGCTGTGAAACCGCTGTACACAGCGGCTGATGTCGCTTCACTTGAGTACACAGATACCATGCCGGGCATGTCTCCGTATGTGCGCGGCCCACAGGCCACCATGTATGCCGGCCGTCCTTGGACTATCCGACAGTACGCTGGTTTCTCAACCGCTGAAGAGTCCAACGCATTTTATCGCAAGGCACTGGCAGCGGGCGGACAAGGGGTTTCGGTTGCCTTTGACCTCGCTACACATAGAGGCTATGACTCCGATCATCCGCGTGTCGCGGGGGATGTCGGCAAGGCTGGTGTTGCGATCGACTCTGTTGAGGATATGAAAATCCTGTTCAACGGCATCCCGCTAGACAAGGTATCGGTCTCTATGACCATGAACGGTGCGGTGCTTCCAATTTTGGCCGGCTACATTGTGGCGG
>JAPKBI010000049.1 GCA_028823475.1 Halioglobus sp.
GCGAGCACAGGGATATCAGCCTATTATGAGTGGCGGAATATTAGGGGTAGTAAACTCGACAATGCGTTCAGAAACCAACATCGGCAAGCTTAACGTCACTGTGGCGATTAAGGGTGATTCCCCTCTTCCGGCTTTGAAAATGGATTCGCTGGGTGACGTCTCTGTAGGCCCTCATGGTCTGCTCAATGCGCTTGAAACTCAATTGGGCATCCCCTCTTCTGGTGTGTCCTTCACTACTCGGCTGATTCAATACCTGGAATGCGTGGAGCAGGCGAATAAGCCTGAGGCGTTTTATCACGCATCGTACGGGGCCGACCCGTTTTCTGTTGCGCGCACTTTGCTGCAGTGGCGCGACCAATGGTATCTGGCGGGATGGCACGGCGACTTCAATCAGGATGCACCGGCTCGGCTGCAAGACATGGCGGCTATCGAACAGCTGGCACGCACGCGCTTAGACCCCAGCTTGGGCCAACGTATAGCGCGCGTCATCACGTTACTGCCAGACAATCCGATCGCCATCGACAGCATCACGCTGCGCGATGCGCTGTCGGACTTCCCCTATTTATGGCGGCAGTTGATTGCGGCCATCGTCGCAACGGGCGCCACCCTCCATCAGTTGCCAGCCGCCACGCCACAGGCCGACAAAGACTCCGACCTTGGCAAACTGCAGCGCCACCTGCTGGCCGCCGGCAGTGACCCGATAACGCTGCGCGGTGACGGCACAGTCATTGCGCTGCGCGCCTACTCTGCCCAACACAGCACCCCGCTCACCGCGCTGCTGACTCAGGGCTGGTTAGCGGAGGCACCGGATAAGTCCATCGCCGTGTTAGCCGAGTCCCGCGGCGAACTGCTCGATGAAACACTGGAGCATATGAATAGCCCGCGCCTCGGTTTCAGCGCGCTGTCGCCGTGGCGTCCGGTCTTTCAGGTATTGCCGCTGGCCTGTGAACTATTGTGGGCGCCGTTGAATCCCACGGCCCTGTTTCAGTTTCTGTCGCATTCGGTGGGGCCCATTCCTGCGCGCATCCGCGAGCGATTGGCGCAAACCGTCGCCAGCACCCCTGGCATCGGCAGTGATGCTTGGGAAAAAGTCATCGCCGCAAGCCTTGAGCGCGAAGAGCCCAGCAAACGCGAAAAGCTGGAACAAGACCTTCGTTACTGGCTGGAATCGCCGCGCTTCTCACCGGGCGACGGCGTCGACAGCAACACACTGGCGCAGCGCGCGCAGAAAGTCGCTAACTGGCTGCAGGGTGCGAAGGACGCCAGCGATGATAACGACCGCAAGGCGTTATACAACATCGCCCTAAACCAGGCGCTGGAATTTGTAAACGCGATCGAGCGTTTAAAAGAGCACGGCCGCGCGGTGCTCAATCAGGACAATGTGCGCCGCCTGATCGAGGATGTGCGCGGCACCGGCGCCCCGGTGACGGACCGCCGCGCCGAGGTGATTCCCGGGCAGTCGGGTGTGCTGCGCGCAGACCATGCAGGGACCTTCTTTGACGCCGTCGACAATGTAATCTGGTGGGATTGTCAGGCCAATGATCGGGTGCAACGCTGGCCCTGGTCGCGCACCGAGCGCGCGGCGCTGGCGGCTAACGGCGTGCACCTGCAGTCTGAGGACGAACAACTGGAATGGCTGGGCAAGGCATGGCTGCGCCCCATTCTGTGCGCCAAGGAACGCTGCACGTTAATCCTGCATGATGATGCCGAACGGCATCACCCCGTCTGGGACCAGATCGACAGTGTCACCAGCGGCTTGCCCACGCTGCAAATTGCCAGCAGTGACACCACACAAAACCTCGGTATTACCCAAAGCCCGTTACCGGTGCGCCCACTGCCGCCGAAAGTACGCTGGTGGCAGTTACCCGCGACGGCGAACCTGCCACAACGCAAGGCGGAGTCCTTCTCCAGCCTAGACACGTATATTCACAGCCCCTATCAATGGCTGCTGCGCTACGCCGCTCGCATCCGCCCCGGTTCGCTGGGCACGGTCAGTGATGGCAATCTGCTGAAGGGCAATCTGGCCCACCGCCTGTATGAGGTGTTCTTCAATGCGCACGATGACATCGGCGCTATACACACCGCGAGTATCGCCGGCTGGGTGGAACAGAACATCGCCACCCTGTTGCAGCAAGAAGGTGCGTTGTTATTGGAGCCCGGCCGTCAGGCAGAGCGCGAACAGTTTATTACCCAGATGCACCAATCACTGAGCACGCTGGTAGAACATCTGAAGGATGCCGCTGTGGTCAGCGTGCAAATGGAGCTGTGGCAACAGGGTCGTTACGCCGGCGGCAAGCTTCACGGCTCCATCGATGTATTGGCGACGCGAGCAGACGGCCAAGAGGCCGTGGTGGATATCAAATGGGGCGGCAAAACCTACCGCCGCGACGCCCTGCTAGAAAACAGCTATCTGCAGTTAGCCACCTACGCCCAGTTGCGGCGCAACAATCACGCACAGTCGTCACCCACGCTGAGCTACTTCATTGTGATGGACGCTCACATGCTAAGCCTAGACCATGAATTCTTCCCCAATGCGGAGATACTGAAACCCGAGGGTCTGGAAAATGCCGCTCAGTACTGGCAGCGCTTTGAACACAGCTGGCACTGGCGCAAAGACCAATTCGATCAGGGGCTGATTGAAGTCACTGTGCGAGGCACCGAGGCCACCGCCACATCTGACGCCGGCGAAAACGGCTTGGCCATTCCCGAAGCCAGCGACACCTTTAACGACTTCGCCGTCCTCACCGGCTGGGGAGAGAACGCATGAATCAGCCCCTGCATGCCAATATCCATTTCATCAGCGCCGGTGCCGGCAGCGGTAAAACCTATACCCTGTCGCACAAGCTGGAAGCCTTGCTAAGCGCCAAACAGGTCAGCCCCGCCGGTGTCATTGCCACCACCTTCACCAAACTGGCCGCTGGCGAACTGCGGGAGCGGGTGCGCAGTAATCTGATTGAGGCCGGCCAGCTCGACATCGCCAATCAGATGGAACAGTCACTCATCGGCACCGTAAACGGTGTGTGCGGCGAAATACTCAAGCGCTTCACCTTCGAAGCGAACATGCCACCCGACCAACAGGTGTTGGATGAAACCCAAGGCGACATGCTGTTCTACCGCGCCATGGAAGCAGCTCTGGCCAATAACACGACACTCATCCGCAACATGAATACCGTATGTCACCGCCTGCAAATCGTTGACCAACGCAAAAAACAGCTGCTGTGGCGCCAAGAAGTGAAGAAGGTCGCCGATGCCGCCAGAGCCAACAATCAGTCCGCGCAACACATACGCCTACTCGGCAGCAACAGTGCCGATCAGTTACTGGCCCATTTCCCGACGGCCACTCGCCGCAACCTTGACGGCCAGTTACTCAACGCCATTGATCAGGCCATCGACGGCATCGACATCCAACACGACACCACCAAAGCCACCCGAGAATACCTCACCCAGATTACCGGCATGCGCGCAGCGCTGTACAAGGAGCGCGCTAGCTGGCCCGAGTGGATTTCCCTGAGCAAAAAAATGCCCGGCGCCAAATCCAAACCGTTTGCTGAGCCCATTGCCGATGTCGCCATCGACTACGACAAACACCCGCGCCTGCGCGAAGACATCCGCTTCTTTGCGCAACAGGTTTTCGAGATAGCCGCGAGCAGTCTCGACACCTACCAAGAACTCAAGCGGCAAAAAGGTCTGATCGATTTCGTCGACCAGGAACAACGCCTATACCAACTGCTAGATCACCCCACCGTGACAGCAACGCTGAGCGAAGAGCTAGAGCTGTTAATGGTGGATGAGTTTCAGGACACCAGCCCGATACAGCTGGCCCTTTTTCTGAAGCTGTCGCAGCTGGCGAATGACGTTATCTGGGTAGGCGATATCAAGCAGTCTATCTACGGCTTTCGCGGCTCCGACCCCACACTGATGAGTGCGGTGGTAACCGCCGTTACCGAACAGGGCAACGCCCCACAGATACTTGAAAAGTCCTGGCGCTCGCGCCCAGAGCTAGTGGCCTATGCCAATAACCTGTTCGTGCCCGCCTTTGCCGACTCCCTGCAGCCGGAGCAGGTCGCGTTGGAACCCGCCCGAAAAAACATTATCGACGATGCCGCCGTGGAAACGTGGCGACTGCAGGGCAAAAACAAAACACTCAGAGCCGAGGCATTGGCCACCGGCATCGAACAGCTGATGGCAAGTGGCCGAACCGTGATCGATAAAGACAGCGGTAAACCACGAGCGGCCCGCTTTAACGATATCGCCATCCTCTGCAGAAAACACGACAATCTTGCCGAGGTCGCGACCGCCCTGAGCAATGCCAAAGTCCCCATACGCTACAAACGGTCCGGACTGCTGGGCACGCCCGAAGGGTGTCTGGCCTTGGCCTGCCTGCGCCGGCTGATAGACCCGCTGGACACCCTGGCCAGTGCGGAAATCATCAGCCTGACCGACTGTCAGAGTCCCGAAACCTGGGTAACCCAGCGCATGGCCTTCCTCGAAGACCCGCACACCAAATCGCATCAGTGGTTAGAAGACGACGCGCATAGCCCCATCGCCAAGCTTAAGGAGCAGCGGCAAAGACTGCCCTTCCTAACGCCGGTGGAAGCACTGCGCACGGCGCTGGACGCGGCCAATGTTACGCAGACCGTGTCCCGCTGGGGCCCCACTGAACAACGCAGCCAGCACCGCCTCAACAATCTGGCGGCCTTACTCGGCCATGCAGAGGATTATATCAACCAGTGTAATGCCCAGCACGAGCCTGCGACGGGTGCCGGCCTGGTGCTGTGGCTTTACCAACTGGCCGAGGCGGAGGAAGACACGCAAGCCTCTGGTGCGGCGCAGGACGCGATACAACTGATTACTCACCACGGAGCCAAGGGCCTAGAATGGCCTATCGTCATCGCAATGGATCTGACGGCTGAGCTCAAATCTCGACTGCTGGGCCTCAGCGTGCTGCCGTCCCCGACCGATATCAGCCTGCAGGATCCGCTGGCCAATCGTACCCTGCGTTATTGGCCTTCCTTTATTGGCGCGCAGAAGTCCAATATCGCGCTGCTCGATACGCTCGCAGCAAGCGCCGAAGGCGTGGCCGCAATGGCGCAGGAAATACAGGAATCAAAACGCCTGATGTATGTGTCACTCACGCGCGCCAGGGATATCCTGATACTGGCACTGGACGGCAAAAAAGACAGCGGCGAGTGGATGGATACACTGGGCGCAGACTGGATGTTGCCCACGCAAGAAAGCCTAGTCCTACCCGATGGCGAAATCATCGCCACGCGATACCTCGAATTTGAGGCAGAGGCGGCCGTCTCTAAACAACCGCATTTCAAGCCGACGTGGCTCACCAGCAATGCGCCCAAAACAGACAGGCTGCCGTTGCGACTGAGCCCCTCGTCAATACCCGCGATCAAAGACGCCCGTATTGGTGAGATCATCGAACTGGGCGAGCGACTGGAAATCACCGGCGACTACGATCCGGCCACTCTGGGCTCGGCGTTACACGCCGTGATCGCAACGACAATACTGGGACAAAACGCCACGCACAGAGTACTGCATGATCACGACATGCATAACACGATATCGGTTGCGGCGGCCGATGACAGTGCGAAGCGCTTAATCGATAAGCTAGACGAACGTTTCACGCCGCTGCACTACTACACCGAGTTTCCCCTCTACTACACGACGGCTGATGGCCAGGTGGTTAGCGGATGGATTGATTTGTTAGTAGAGACACCAGAGGGCTTTGTGCTCATTGATCATAAAGCGTCGCCGCGGGCGAGATCCGACTGGGAAGAGATTGCGTTGGGCTATTCGGGGCAGTTGGCGGCCTATGCCGACGGCATCAACCGGGCCATGGATAAGCCCGTGATTGCCCGCTACATCCATTTTGCGGTCACGGGCGGCATGGTGGAGGTTGTAGTCTAGATCAGCACTGAGACGTTCGCAGAAAATCAGTGCCCAGCGGCAGCGTTGGGTAACCAACGGGCCAATCGCGTGTCGCTATTCCCCATACATTTCCAACCCCTCGCCATACGGATTATTCGGGCTATCACTGCGGTAAGGGCTGCCCGCGCCGTAAGGATTGTTGATCGAGTCGCTGGAGTATTCACTGCCATAGCGGCCATAAGGATTAGACGTTGAATCCGCGTCATACGGGTTGTCACTGAGTCGACCGCGGTATTGCCCGTCGCTGTTATACAGTTTCGGCGCCTCCGTTGCATACGGGTTATTCGCTGACGTCGGGCTGTTGGGGCTGCCATACCTGCCGTTAGGATTGTTAATGCTATTGGCGTTGTACGGGCTCCCTGCCCCGTTGGGATTGGACGTCGAGTTTGCATTATTTTTATTAGCACTGTAGTTGCCGATATACTCATCGGCATACGCTGTGCTGACCAGCAGCGTTGCAAGCACTGCACTGATGATAAATCTGTTCATAGTCATCTCCTGGTTTTCATCGTAATGTCGATTAATCGTTTGCTGCACCGTCATGATCGTTTAAAAAATCCGCTAGCGGTTGCGATAACGCTGCCTCTCGCTGGCGCGACGCATATTGTCGGAACCTCTTTCGCTGCCAGCTTCGGCTTCCTGCCTAAAGGCACACAGATGCACTACCCGTTCGCGCGCCGCGAGTGCACCCCCGGCGATTGCCGTTGAGTGAATGCGCAGGTCTTCGCCCTCACCCAGCGCTTCGAAGCTGTCTGCGGGGGCTGCCGCAACCTGCTGGATGAATTCGAGGATGCCGGGCGACGTGGTAGGCGTGGTCACTTGCTGCTCCTCAATGGCATCGATTGCATAGCTGCGAATCAGCTTTGGCATCAGCTTGCTGCAGGTCGCGCTCACGTCGAACAATTCAAGACCACAGATCTTTCCGTTGATCACAAAGCAGGCGCCCACCTGGGTCTCGGTAGTACTAAAAGCCCCAACGTACTCATCAACAGAGCCAGAGAAATGTTCAAAGGCATCCGCGATTGCGTCTGTGCTGGAATCCACGTCCATCACGCTCATCTTGCAGGCGATATCATCCCAGACCTCGCTCTGATCTGAGTGACGACTGTCACTACTGCGCATGTTCTCACTGACGCGCTCCGCCTTGCGCGCCCGCCCCCTGCTGAACATGGCTCGGTCGGCTGAGGCAAACTCTTCCGTGCGGTGGCTCCACCGGCCCTGCTCCACACAGGACACCGGGATTTCCAGTGTCGTTTGCGCCGGCACCAGCAGGGTGAGATTGAGAATACGGTTCTGCTTAGCACCCACCAGCTCCTCTCCGTCGAGCAGGAATAAGGCCTGCTCGGCACTGTTCTCTAGCAGCAGCGTTGGCACACTGCCGGAATCCGAGACCTCGGTCACCACCGCAAGCCCCTGCTCCTGGGCCTCACCCAGCGTAAGATAGTCGGCGATGCCAGGCACCGCTGCCAGCAGCGGTGTGATTTGCAGATTTTCAAAACTCTGTACTTCGCCCAGAGTCACAGCCTGTAACGCTTTGTTAATCGCAGTCATCATATGTTCCTTTTTCTAATAGAGTGCTTGGTTTTTTTGCGTTCTTATCAGCCCTTTCAGTGTCAGTAGGCAAGGCTTCGCCCTAGGGGCCATTGCGCGCTACTGGCCCTGCTCGTGGTGGTCGATGTGCATGCTCGCTGCGACCAGGTGGCAACGCTTATTGCATCTGCCATAGTCATTCTCCTGTTTGAACTACATGTTTCGGATAGAATAGCAATAAGCTCCCCTGCCATTGCCATATCCAGATGGACACTTGTCACCCACTTTCTGAATCACTTGAGTCTGATAGCCCGACGTAACGTCAGGCTCCGGCAGCAATTCGCACCCTGCGCTAAGCCCAATCAATACTGCTACTACACCTTGCTTAATTATTTTCATGATCGACTCCTCATTGGTTAATACGCTTTGTTAATCGCAGTCATCATATTTTTCTTTTTCTAATAGAGTGCTTCGTTTTTTTGCGTTCTGATCAGCCCTTTCAGTTTCAGTAGGCAAGGCTTCGCCCTTGGGCCCATTGCGCGTTCCCGGCCCTGCTGGTGGTAGTCGATGTACTTGCTCGCTGCGGATTAATCCGACGGAGTGACCGTTCGCCACTCAGGCGCAGGTTCGTACCGCAGGGTGTTTATATTAGTCATTTTTCGCGAAATGTTTAGAGTGTATGCCTGCACAGGTACTGTTTTCAGGCAGGCCTTTTTGTGGGCGTTCGTCCTATCTGTTCGACTGCGCTATACTGTTTATGTGGCGGCACCCTCTGCCTCACACGTGTTTAAAATTCTTTTAATCTGTTTGACTTGAAGCCACCACCGGCCCCTCACGGGATTGGTTGTGGCGGCCCATGGAGAGCCTTATGAACTACGACCTCATCGGCGACATACACGGGCATGCACGAACGCTTGCAGCGCTGCTCGAAAAGCTGGGGTACACCCAGCGCGCCGGCATTTACCAACATGCAGAACGACAGGTAGTGTTTCTGGGGGACTTTATAGACAGAGGTCCCCATCAGCGCCAGACACTCGAAATCGTCCGGCCCATGATAGAACAGGGGCATGCCCTGTCGGTAATGGGCAACCATGAGTTCAATGCCGTGGCCTATGCGACACCACTGGATGAAGGTTCGCACTTGCGGCCGCACGACTCCAACAACAAAAAACAACACGCGGCCTTCCTTGCAGAATACCCTGCGGATTCTCCGGATTACCTAGACATGATCGACTGGTTCAGAACACTGCCCATGTGGCTAGATCTTGGTGATATGCGAGTGGTGCACGCCTGCTGGGACAAGGACATCATCGCGAGTCTCACCAAGCACCATGAGGGCCCGCGCCTCACCAATACCCTCCTGCGTCACGCCAGCACCAAGGGCCGACAGGAATACGATCAGGTGGAGACCCTGCTCAAAGGCAAGGAAATACCCCTGCCAGAGGGCTGCAGCTACCTCGACAGCTACGGCAAGGAGCGTCGCCACATGCGCATCCGCTGGTGGGATCGCACGTCAACCACCTACCGCGGCAAGTTCCTCGGCATGCTTGAATGGCAAAAGCATATTCCGGACGATGAGATCAAAGGTGACCACGGCGTCAGCTATGGGCACCATGAACCCCCGGTGTTCTTAGGGCACTATTGGCAGAGCGGGACGCCAGCGCCCTTTGAAAGCAATGTAGCCTGCCTGGATTACAGTGTGGCGAAGCCCGGAGGCAAGCTGGTGGCCTACCGCTGGAATGGTAAAGCTAACCTGCATGCCGATGCGTTTGTGTGGGTCGACCGAGTGGAGCCCTAGTCGATGTACAATTTCAAAGCACCCCCATCGATACTCCATTGCGAAAACGTAGGGCAGGCCACGGTTTCGCCAGCCCACGATTCACCTTTCCCCAAAGACCGTCGTAGTTTCGTCGTGGTCTGTACACAGTTTTTACAGCGTTTTGCGCAATAGTAGTACGGATGAGGGTATTCTGATGATGTTATGCAGGTTTACGTTTAGCGCGGTGTTGACCATTCACGTGCTGTTTAAGAATGCGTTTTTTTTCTTTCAGTAACAATGCGTCAGATTTGAAGGCCCAAAGTCGATCTCGCGCTAGCTTTCCACTGTGTTGAATATCAACAATGGGCGCTGGGTAGTCTTTTCCTGGCTCAAAGTCATACATGATTGCTTCCATGGGTGTAATCAGCCAGGGTGTATGCATTAAAGGTTGTGGTAAAGGCGCTAATTCTGGCAACCACTGGCGTAAAAACTCAGCCTCACTGTCGTGTTCTTGCGATTGTTTGACCGGGTTGTAAACCCTTATCGTATTCACCCCGGTAACACCGGCCTGCATTTGAAATTGCGGATAATGAATGCCGGGTTCAAAGTCGAGAAATTGCCGTGCTAAGTGTTCTACACCGCGGCGCCAATCTATTTGGCAGTGGTGGCATAAAAAGCTGACCAACATCGCCCGCATACGAAAATTCAGGTAGCCGGTTTCGTTCACACAGCGCATCGCTGCATCAATTAAGGGGTAGCCGGTTTGACCGGTTTGCCAGGCGTCAAGGCGTGCATTTGAGCCGGTGCTGGTATCCATAGGGAAGTGTTCGAAGGCTCGGTTCATGGGCCGCATTTGAATTTCACATTCGTCTTCAAACTTTTGCATAAAATGGCAGTGCCAGCTGAGCCTGTCGCACAAGGCTTTGCGCACCTGACCCCAGCCTGCTTGATCAAATTGCGCCACGCTTTGATACATTTGTCGTAAACTGATATTTCCCCAGGCCAAGTAGGGTGACATGCGAGAACAAGCTTCGCGACTGGCTAGCGGCTTAGAAATATATTTGCGGTAGTTTCTACCGCGACCTTCAAAAAAATCGGCCAGCGTTTGCCAGGCCAGTTTTTCTCCTCCGTGCTGGAAATCATCGTGTGCTTTTCGCCAGTGCGGTTGAATCTGTGGTTTAAAGCTATCGTCCATGTCTATGCTAAGTGCCGATTGTTGACCCCATTGCGGCTCATCAAGCGGGCTGTGCATAACGCTACGCCAATTCAGTGACCACTGACTGCGCTGACTAAGACCTCGCACAACTGCACCGGTTGGCTTTTGCAGCCATTGTATATGCGCAGATCTAAACCATCGGCTCAGGCTTTTGTCGCGTTCATAGGTATTGGCTAAGCCTATTTCTTCATAACTGAAGACTTGTTCAATCGCATATTGTTGGTGTAAGGCGCCGAATACGTTTTCAGCAGACCCACCTAACACGGTTAACGTGCCGCGCTGTTGTTGATTGAGTTGGCGCTGCATATCGCACAGAGACTGATAGATAAAACGCCAATGTCTATCGCTGCAGTGGCTATCTTGTATTAGCAGTGGCTCAAAAATATACAATAGAATAAATGGCGAATTAGCGGCCAGAGCTTGGCATAAAGGTGCATGATCGGTGAGCCTGAGGTCTCGTTTAAGCCAAACAATATTCATCAGTCGAGAGACTTTTTTGCAGATTTTATGTTGTTCCGCCGACAACGTTCGCTACAATATTTGACTGATTCCCAGTCGCGCGCCCACTTTTTTCGCCAGTTAAAACTCAGGCCACAGGTTTCGCATTGTTTGCTGGAAAGATTTTTAGGCATGACCGTTTTAATTCACTTAAGGTGTGGCTGGCAACGTTGCTGACTAATTTATTGCGCTGTATTTTCTTGTGCTGCAATTATGGGCGCTGCAACTTCTATGATGATTTCATTACGGCGCATAAATGGCAGGGTCCAGGGTGGATTATAGCGCGCTAATTGTGCCGTGCTTAAAGCACTCAGTTGCTGTTGTTGAATCCACTGTTGCAGTGCTTGGGTATTTTTAGCGACTGTTTCAGCCCCGCTAAAACCTGAGAAACGCATCACAGCGGCATAACTGGCAGGCAGACTACGCACTGTAACCGCTGAGTTGTTGGGCTTTGGCAAGCTTTCGAGGTTGTATTGGCTGGGCATAAAAAAACTGACTTGCCAGGCCTGTTCGGATCCATCACTCGCTGGATTAGACGTTGTAAAAGCATCGACACTGCTGCTTTGTAATATCACTGGCGCTGTCATACTGATATTTTCTGCTTCGCCACTGCTGGGATGCTGATTGTTGCCGAAAATAAAATTGGCGATTGCTTTAAAGCCTGAACTTGATGCCTTTTTCATATTACCACTTACCGCGGTTTCAGCAATGATTCTGGGTGCATATAAACGCAGTTCAAAGGGCTCACTTTTTTTAATGAGGGTAAAAGCAGGTTCTTCAGTCGCCATCAGGAGCCCCGAATGCATCATAATTACAGTCAATATTATGGTGGTAAGTTTCATCAGCTTGCGTCCTTATCTTACTGTACATACGCAAAAACCTAAATTTGGGTTCAAAAAAGTCGGTTATGCGCTTAATACTGCGTGTTGTTAACCCACTGAGCCTCACAGTAAGATGATCGGCAGGCCATAAAGTTAGCTAAGGCGCGTGCCGCCGCGGG
>JAPKBI010000368.1 GCA_028823475.1 Halioglobus sp.
ACAGGCCATACTGCATGCCCGCTGCACGCAGCGGAGTCTCAAGTCGCTCGCAGTAGCCGCACTCCAGCATAAAAGGATCGGTCACCAGCAAAGGCCGTGCAAGACCTAACTCGTTCAAACTGGTGACCAGTTGCCCACTCACACCAGCGCCGACTCGAAGGATACGCGGTAGATTAATATTTGCGATCATTGAATGTCAGTCTTTAATAGCGATCAGGTGGACTTCGAATACCAATGGTGTATTGGGAGGAATGGTATCGCCGGCACCCTGCTCACCATAAGCCAGCTTTGGTGGACACGCGATACGCCACTTGTCGCCTACCGACATCATCTGAAGTGCCTCGGTCCAGGCAGCAATGACTTGGTGCACACCAAACTCGGCGGGCTCGCCACGGTCGACTGAACTATCGAAGACGGTCCCGTCCACTAGTGTTCCATGGTAATGCACGACAACCATAGATTGCGCATTAGGACTGGGGCCGGCAGCATCACCAGACGCCAGCACCTCATACTGCAGCCCGCTTGCCGTGGTGGACACTTCCTCCCGCGCGGCATTGGCCACCAGGAACTGTTCAGCCAACGCCTCGCGCTTCTTGGATACTTCGGCAGCCTTGGCTTCTTGGCGTGCATGGATTATCTGGTAGCTGGGGTTAATCTCGGCATCGGACAGCACAGCCTGCTGATCATTATACCAGTGCTGAACACCCGCCAAAACGGCTTCTAGCTCCAGGCCATCAAAACCATTGCGACGCAGTTGTTCGCCAAATTGTAAGCCAAAGCCGTAGCTGGCTTTTTGTTCATCGGTGTCTAATCTCACCTGGGGGAGCAATGCCATAAAAATCTTCCGTTGTCTTAAAAATAAAACCGCACTTTACCATATTGACTAACATTACAGGCTTTCGGGTGATCCAAAAACTATCCCCTTTCAACGTCCATTGCCCGATTGATCAACCTCAGAATGGGACACTGGGCGCAACACATAGTCGTTTTCGGTCATCTCAGCCTGCCACACATCGAAGCTACCACTATTGAGATCATCATAAGCCTGTCTGATGGAGTCATTGACCTGCGGATAAGCGACCTCATCCCACGGACACTCATCGCGCGTGAAAAACCCACAATCCATGGATTCAACGCCTGGCGTACAAACTTCCACATCAACGGTTGCCCGAAAGCCCATGTAGACCTGATTGATAAAGGTGATACTCCCCGTCATATACAAGTGCAATTGATCAGGTAGCACAGCAATACCCGTCTCCTCATAGAGCTCTCTTGCGGCACCTTCAGCCAGCGTCTCACCTAACTCGAGAAAACCGCCCGGTATTCCCCATTTGCCACGCTGTGGCTCCAAGCCCCGCTGTGCCCACAACAGACGATCGCCACAGCCGACGAAAGTGGTCACAATAATGCGAGGGGAGACGTACTGAGGCGTCAGGCATCGAGAGCAATACCAATGATTGCGCAGCTCTGCCCCGACTACATGACGTAGCAGAGGGCCGCCGCATTCGGCACAGAAATTCATATCAGACAATGTCACACTCCTCCTTAAGAAACGATAGCACTTTGGCTTCGCGAAAGCATTGGCGCTATGCTTACGCACTAATCCTTGGATAAGATCCCTATGAAAGACTCCCTGTTAAATATACAGCTCCTGCTCACCGGCAACGAAATCATGAGTGGCGATACGGTCGACTCCAATTCTGCACTCATCGCACAGCGCTTTGGCGAAGCGGGGTTCGGCATCTATCGCAAAGTCACGGTCGGAGACGATGTTGCCCTGCTCCGCACCGAGCTCGCCGATATGGCAACCAAAGCCGACGTCATTATTGTCAACGGCGGATTAGGTCCTACGATTGACGACCTTACTGCTGAAATTTTAGCGGCAGTTGCCGACGTGCCGCTGCAAGAGCACCCCCAGGCAGTTGCCCACCTAGAGCAGTGGTGTGCTAAACGTAATCTGCAGCTCGATGCCGCTAACCTGAAGCAGTCTATGCTGCCACAAGGTGCCAAGATTGTTGATAACCCGATTGGCAGCGCTGTCGGCTTCGAGATGACAGTGGGTCGCTGCCGCATTATTTGCACCCCCGGCGTACCCAGCGAACTGGCAGCCATGCTGGGTCCCATCGCGGCAGATCTTGCCGCGCAGGTGCAGCAAGCCCCCGGGCGCAATATTATGCGCCTACAAACGTTTGGTCTGGGAGAGTCTACCGCGCAACAAATGATCAGCGACGCAGTGCCCGACTGGCCGCCCGAGGTCGCACTGGGGTTTCGCGCAGGTGCACCGCAAATGGAAATCAAACTCAGCATCGCCAGCGCCGCAGACAGCGAGGCACAGCGCCGCTGTCGACAAACACTGGAGGCATTGTTCGGCGACCATATCATCGGCGAAGGCGATACCTTGCTCGCGCACAGAGTGTTAGACCTGCTGCAAGAGCGCGGCGCCAGCCTCACCACCGCCGAGTCTTGCACCGGTGGGCTTATCGCCTCCATGCTCACCCGCATACCGGGATCGTCGCAGGGTTTTCATGCAGGCTTCGTGACCTACTCCAACGCGATCAAGCAATCGGTACTGGGCGTGAACGCCCAAACGCTGGCCGACAATGGTGCTGTTAGTGAGGAGGTCGTGCGAGAGATGGCCTTGGGCGCCCTGCAGCGCTCTGGTGCTGATTACGCCATCGCAGTGTCTGGGATTGCAGGGCCCGATGGCGGCACAGAAGAAAAACCTGTAGGGACGGTATGGCTGGCATGGGGCGACCGACAAAACATTCGCACCCGCTGCTTGGTATGGCCGGTAGACCGCACATTGTTCCAGACGATGCTGGCCGCTGCAGGCCTGGACATGATGCGCCGCTTTTTACTGGGAATAGACGAAGAACCGCGCTATTTTGTCCAGCGCCA
>JAPKBI010000369.1 GCA_028823475.1 Halioglobus sp.
GAACTGGAAAAACGCACAGAGGCCTCTCATCAAAAAGCCATCCGGTCGGAACTGGAGTGGGTACGCAGCAATCCCAAGGGCCGCCAGGCCAAAAGCAAAGCACGCCTGCAACGTTTTGAGGAATTGCAGTCGCAGGACTATCAGACTCGAAACGAGACTAATGAGATCTACATACCCCCAGGACCGCGCTTAGGCGACGGCGTCATCGATGTTAAAAGCCTCCGCAAAAGTTTCGGCGAGCGCCTCCTTTTCGATAATGTCAGCTTCACGGTACCCAAAGGGAGCATAGTAGGCATCATCGGTGCCAACGGCATGGGTAAATCCACACTGTTCAAAATTTTGATGGGCGCGGAACAGCCCGACAGCGGAGAAGTCAATGTAGGCGAGACTGTTAAGCTAGGTTACGTGGACCAGTCCCGCGATGACTTAGACGGCAGCAAAACAGTCTGGGAGGAACTCTCCGACGGTCTGGATATCATCCGTATCGGCAACTATGAAGTGCCCTCTCGGTCCTACGTGGGACGCTTCAATTTCAAGGGCTCGGACCAGCAAAAATTCGTCAAAGATCTCTCCGGGGGAGAACGCAACCGCCTACACCTAGCGAAATTATTGCGGCAGGGCGCCAATGTGCTACTGCTCGACGAACCGACCAACGACCTTGATGTAGAGACGCTGCGCGCGCTGGAGGATGCCCTGCTTGTCTTCCCGGGAGCGGCCATGGTGATTTCACACGATCGCTGGTTCCTAGACCGCATCGCCACACATATCCTTGCCTATGAAGATGATGGCGGCGTGGTATTTCACGAAGGCAATTTCACCGATTACGAGGAAGATCGCAAGACACGCCTCGGCGCTGCAGCAGATCAGCCACAGCGATTGAAGTACCGCAAGCTCAAGTAGTGCTGAAGCCTTGTCTGTGGATATCTTCACACTGAAAGAGGGCGCAAGCCCTTTGAGAGCGTTTAATCCAGCGCTGCCAGCGCATCGGCCAGTTTTGATACTGCCGTTATCTCCATCCCAACAATAGGGCGCTTGGGCGCATTGCCCTTTGGCACAATGGCCCGCTTGAAGCCATGCTTAGCGGCCTCGGCCAGACGCTCCTGACCATTAGGGACGGGCCGAATTTCACCCGACAAACCCACCTCGCCGAAAATAATCATGTCGCTCGGTATGATTCTGTCGCGATAACTCGACACAATAGCCAGTAACAAGGCAAGGTCTGCACTCGTCTCCAGTACTTTGACGCCGCCCACTACATTCGCAAATACGTCCTGGTCACCGACTTGGAGACCACCGTGACGGTGCAACACTGCCAGCAGCATGGCTAACCGGTTTTGTTCCAGTCCGACGGCCACACGGCGCGGATTGCCCAGCTGGCTGTCGTCCACCAGCGCCTGAATTTCCACCAATAGCGGCCGAGTGCCCTCCCATACGACCATCACGGCGCTACCCGAGGCGGGCTCACTGCCACGGTCAAGAAAAATAGCAGAAGGGTTTTTGACCTCACGCATGCCCTGCTCTGTCATCGCAAAAATACCCAATTCGTTCACTGCACCGAAGCGATTTTTCTGTCCGCGCAGCGTGCGGAAACGGGCATCATCACTGCCGTCCAAAAGAATAGAACAGTCGATCATGTGCTCCAGTACTTTGGGGCCCGCGAGGGAGCCGTCCTTAGTGACATGGCCCACTAACAACAACACCATTCCGGTCTGCTTCGCATAGCGGATCAAGTAGGCGGCACACTCACGCACCTGAGACACGCTACCCGGGGCAGAGGTGATCTCATCGGTATGCACCACCTGAATAGAATCTACCACCAGCACCTTAGGCTTAAGCTCCTGCGCTGCTTCTACAATCGCCTCCACGTTGGTCTCCGACATAAGTCGCAATTTGTCTGTCGGCAATTGCAAGCGCTGCGCACGCATGGCGATCTGCTGCAGGGATTCCTCTCCGGTGATATACAAGGCCTCCATAGTACAGGCGAGGTGACACATGGTTTGCAGTAGCAGAGTACTCTTGCCAGCGCCCGGATTGCCGCCTATCAGAATGGCAGAACCCGGCACTAACCCACCCCCAAGGACCCGGTCAAACTCTTCTGCCCCGGAGGAGAATCGAGGCAGATCCTCCAAATTGATATCCTTAAGGACTCTAGCGCTATCCAGAGTGCCGGTGAACCCGGCGAGCTTGCCTCGCACCTGTGCGCCGGCGCGACCCGATCCTTTTTCTGGACCGAGCTTGATTTCAGTCAGCGTATTCCAGGCCCCGCAATCGCCGCATTGACCCTGCCACTTCACATAATCGGAGCCGCAATCGGTGCACACAAAGGCAGTCTTTTGTTTTGCCATTTTTCTTCCAGAAGGACTCAGTTTTTTAGCTGGATAGCGAGGCGCACCGCGCACCGATTCCACGAATGCGGTATCCTAACCCACTTGCGACAAGATTCCGGTACCACGATGTCAGATTTTTCCCTGATTCCCGAACGACAGCTGCTATTTTCCCCGCTTCTGGCGGCAACCATTGGCCTTGAGGAGGCCATTTTGTTGCAGCATTTACAGCAATTGTTCGAACACCACAGCCCGCAGACCCGAAACGGCTACGCGTGGCTCAGTGTGGACAGAACCTTCCTGCTGCGCACCCTGCCCTTCTGGAGCGCAGAAGATTTACATCGCATCAGCCGCAGCCTGGCAGATAAGGGCGTGTTATTGATTGACTCCGCGCCATTGCATACTGCCACGCAACTGGTGTTTGCCCTGAACGAACCGGTTAAGCCGACCGATAAGCCTTCCACATTAGAGCCAGCCCCGTTGGCGCCGACCAAGCGCAGTGCGGGACTACTGCCGCTGCACTGGTCGCCCAGCGAAGACTTGCTGCAGTTGTTAAGCCTGAACCATAACATA
>JAPKBI010000370.1 GCA_028823475.1 Halioglobus sp.
AAATGAGGGCTAGAAAAACATGGCACAATTTGTATTGGTGCCCTTTCAGCGCCTAAAGATGGACGTCCTTCAGGCTTTGCTAGAGGATTATGCCACTCGTGACGGGACGGATTACGGCGAGCGAGAGCTCACCACTCAGGACAAAGTCGATCGATTGCAACGCCAGCTTGGCGCTGGTGACCTGCAAATCCTCTACGATGCCGACAGCGAGCAGTGGGACCTAGTGCCACAGGCGCAGGCTGAACTGCTGCTCAACAGCTGATAGTATTCACGCATGTCGATAACACCTGATTACATTCTGGACGCCTCCGGTCTGCTTTGTCCCGAGCCGGTGATGCTGTTGCACAACCGGATACGAGATATAGCCGTAGGCGAAACGCTCCAGATACAGGCAACAGACCCTTCCACCGAGCGCGACATCCCCCGTTTTTGCGCATTTCTTGGACATGAATTGCTAGAGCACACCGCGGTTGATGGCGACTATATTTATGTGATACGCAAGCTGGCGTCGGCTTGATGAGCGCACCTGAATATACGGTACCGCCTACCTTATCAGACATCTTTTGCTGTAAGCGACTTGAGAGTGTGTTTGATGCTTGCTTTTCGGATACATTTCGTACGCGCCTTTTTGGCGGGGCCGAAGAGCCACTCTATCAACCCGCGCAGGCGCCAGGCGACTGTCATGCGCTGTATTATCGCGGTGACTATTTTGCCAGCGCATTGCATGAAGTCGCGCATTGGTGCATTGCCGGCACTGAGCGCCGGCAGCAATTAGATTTTGGCTACTGGTATGCCCCTGATGGGCGCAGTGGCGCGGAGCAGCAAGCGTTTGAATCTGCCGAGCGTAAGCCTCAAGCTTTGGAGTGGTTTTTTTCCCGGGCGTGTGGGTACCGCTTTCGGGTCAGTGCCGACAACCTCGGTCTGACCGAGGATGCAATGCCAGACACTACCGTGTTTCAATCCTGCATCCTAGAGCAGGCCTTGTATTGGCAGAGAGAGAGTTTGCCGGAAAGGGCAGAGCTGTTCTTCGACAGTTTATGCCGCGAATTTGCCACCATAAGGTCGTCTCAGCAACTGCATTTTTCTCTGGTAGAGCTTGTATGAACGGTGTAAACGTCATCTGGCGGAGCAGCGCTACTGCGGTTGGCCTGTGGTCTATCGCGAGGTTCCAGTATTCGACACAAGAGCCTACCGCACTGTGACGCTGCATATACTTGCTGATGAGAATATTCCTGCGGTAGAGCATTTTTTTACTGCTGATACGCACGTTCAAAGACTAGGCGGACGGGCTATTGGCCGCGCACAGTTGCAGCATATCGATATTCTGTTAGTAAGATCAGTAACGCGTGTAGATGCGGCACTGCTGTCTGGTACAGGTGTCAAATTTGTAGGCACAGCTACCAGTGGTTTGGACCATATTGATCAAGAGTATCTTAGCCAGCGTGGAATTCGCTTCGCTTACGCCCCCGGGTCCAATGCCAATTCCGTGGTTGAGTATGTGTTGGCAGCGGTCGCTAGCATTGGTGACACCTTGGAGAAATTACTGGCAGGCGGCGTCGTCGGTATTGTTGGGTATGGGCATGTCGGCAAGGCGGTCGCCGCGCGCTGTGATGCATTGGGTATTGGCTATCGCGTTTTTGATCCGTGGCTGCAACAGAATATGATCAGCCAAGCCGGCACTTTAGAGCAGGTTCTGGACTGTGATGTCGTGACTCTGCATCCGGAGCTGACGGCAGATGAACCCTGGCCAAGTCATCACCTACTCGGCAGTGCTGAATTGGAGCGCTTGCGTCCTGACAGTGTCCTTATCAACGCCAGTCGTGGCCCTGTCATCGACAATACGGCCCTACTGACACAGTTAAGCAGTGGGCGAAGATTTTCTACGGTGCTTGATGTGTGGGAGGGTGAGCCGGCTATCAATGCTGCGTTGCTTGAGCGCGTCACAATGGGCAGCGCGCATATCGCCGGCTACAGCCTCGATGGGAAATTGTTGGCGACGCGCATGCTCAGCGATGCAGTGAAGGCGTGGCAGCATCACCACGCGCCAGCGCTCGATAGCCCTGCAGGATTTGCCCCCGCGCTATTGTTGCCGGAAGGTTTGTCTAGGGCCGGGCAGATCCGTTATCTCCTGCAGTCCAGATACGATATTTCGATAGATGACGTGCTTTTACGCCAAGCTATTTTACGCGAGCAAGTGGTTGGCAAACGCGCAGCGCAATTTGACCAGCTGCGTAAATCCTACCGTGGGCGTCGTGAGCTGGCGGGGTCAGTCGTAGCGCAATCATTGCCGACACCCGCGGACATTGAGACCGTGCGTGCTTTGGGTTGCATAGCTGTCAGCACTAGCGACTCCGAATGAGCATGTCTTTTTGTGCTTGCCGGTCATAGTCTGTTGAGCGGCGCTGGTGTACGCTATACCAATAACGTAGGCAACCGAGAAGCGAACCATGCATGACGAAGAACAATGGCGAGAAAAATTGACACCCGAGGAGTTTCAGGTCTGTCGCGAGAAAGGCACAGAGCGACCTTTTACGGGGGAGTATTGGAACTGCACCAAAGAGGGTGTTTATCAGTGTCGATGTTGTGGGGAAAAACTGTTTTTATCCGACAGTAAATTTGATGCCGGGTGCGGCTGGCCCAGCTTCTTCGAGGCCGCTGATGCCAAAGTGATTGACGAGGTGCAGGATCGCAGCCTCGGGATGATGCGCACAGAGGTCATGTGTAAGGCCTGCGGCGCACATTTAGGCCATGTGTTCGAAGATGGCCCTGCGCCGACTGGCCTGCGCTATTGTATTAACAGCGTGTCAATCAAGCTGAAGGAGGCGGGGAGCTAGAATTGGAGCGGGAAACCGGGTTCGAACCGGCGACCTCAACCTTGGCAAGGTTGCGCT
>JAPKBI010000371.1 GCA_028823475.1 Halioglobus sp.
AAGCGATTGATATGCACTGCCATTTGGGAATGTCATTGTTGCTGGCCCCAGACGTAGATTTACAGAAGCCCACGGGACGTGTTGTTCATCTTCTCGATTGCGATGCGACAAATCCTGGCTGTGAGCTGGACCTCGATGTGTATATCAATCGAAATTTTAGTGAACAGGCAGTTGATGCACTATGGTGGGGCTCAGCAGCCCAAGGGCTGTGGGGAAGTCGCAGCGCCAGCACACAGACCATACCCAACCTGTTGCATGAGATGGATGCCTGTGGTGTTGAGCGCGCCAGTATAATGCCGATCGCCTTCGACTTGCCCTTCGGTGACGATCTAACGGAGCGCTGGATAGAGGCGATAAAAATAGCGGGAGCACAACAACGTTTAATCGCTGGCTGTTCCGTGCATCCGCAAGATCCGGCGCGGTTTGACAAGTTGCGACGTTACGCTAGGGCGGGAGCTCGCATCATCAAGTTTCACCCGACGATGCAACGCGCCTATCCTGATTCCGACGTAATGATGGAGCTTTACAGCGAGTGTGAGCGACTGGGACTTATCGTATTTTTCCACTGTGGCCGCGCCGGCATCGAGCCGGAATCAACCCACCGTTATGCTATGCCGCGCCATTATGAAGCAGCACTAAAGACGTATCCCAACCTGCAGTTTATTCTCGGCCACTCTGGTGCACGCGACGTGGCGGAAGCGTTGCCGCTGGCAGTGCGTTATGACAACGTTTGGTTGGATACTCATGGGCAGGGGGTTAGCACATTGCACGACATGCTCAATCAGACCGGCGGAGAGCGCATGCTGTTTGGCACTGACTGGCCTTTCTATCACCTGGCTGCCAGCCTTGCAAAACTGCTAATCATTACTGAAGGACAGCCAGGGAGGCGTTTTGCGCTGTTACGCGGAAATGCGCAAAGACTGTTAAGCCTTAATGGCGCGAGCGTGTGAGACGGGTAACACGAATGGAGTGCTGCCACGTCCACTACTGTCATCGACAGACTCCTGCGCTGCAGACCATCGCATGAATATAATCTTCGATCTCGACGGCACGCTAATCGATAGTGCGCCTGACATACAATCGGTCGCTTCCACAGTCCTTGAAAAGCTCGGAAAGAACGGTCTGACGCTCGATGAAACACGAAGCTTTATTGGTGAAGGTTCCGCAGTCTTTGTCAGACGGATGATGAGCGTGCGCGGCATCAATGAGGCGCAGCACACCCACACCGCATTGCATGAAGACTTTGTTGCACAGTATGAGTTTTCAGTCGATAAAGCCGTTTTCTATCCAGACGTGATTGCCACTCTTACCGCACTCAAAGCGGATGGGCACAGGCTGGGGCTGTGTACCAATAAACCGGAGGCGCCAACCCGCGCGGTGATACGACATATGGGAATACAGTCAATGTTTGAGGCGGTGATGGCTGCTGGCATGATAAATAGCCGCAAGCCTGACCCCGCTATGCTGTTGAAAACGATTGAAGATTTGGGTGGTGGCCCTACGCTGTATGTTGGCGACAGTGAGGTAGACGCAGAGACAGCAAGCCGCGCAGGAGTGCGACTAGCACTTTTTTCCGAGGGCTATCGTAAAACGCCGGTTAGCGAGATTCAGCATGACTGGGTCTTTAGCGAATTTTCTTCGCTACCGGCGATTGTGGCTAAAGCCATGCTGATAGGGCCACGCTAGATTCGCGCCTACACGGTTGCTGTTCGTGATGCAGTAGGCGTTTTCGTTAAAACCCCTTTATCTGTGCGTATCGGTTTCGGTGGTAGGCCTGGTTGCCATAGCTGGATTCCAGTACGCGTGCTCTTTTTAAATACAGACCTGCATTAAACTCATCAGTCATTCCGATTCCACCGTGAATCTGAATCAATTCATTTGACATGCCATGCAGGAATTCGCCGACTTTACATTTTGCTAATGAACTCATTTCATCGATATTTTCAGCACTGGCATCAATAGCTTGAAGCGCCGCTTCCACACAAGACCTCGCCAGTTCTTTCTGACTATAAAAACCAGCAGCGCGGTGGCCGAGTGCTTGAAATGAACCTATCACCTGACCAAATTGTACGCGGGTTTTGAGGTACTCAAGGTTCATTTCGAATGCTTGCGAGCCGGTGCCTAACATTTCAGCCGCAATACCGGCACGTGCGCGGTCGAGGACAGACTCCAATAAGCCATACCCCTCTCCTACTTTCCCCAGTACGGCATCGTCTGTCACTTTTACTTGGGTAAATTCTATATTGGCATAACCGCGACTGTCGACGGTGTTAAGTTTCGTCCGCTTAATGCCAGCAGCGTCTGCAGGGATGACAAATAATGTAATGCCATCTGTATGACCTGCCTTGCCATGAGTTCTCGCGGCCACAATATACGATGTTGCAGACATGCCTTCACAAACGAAGGTTTTGCTCCCGTTTAAGGTGAATACACTTGCGTCGGAATCTGCTGTTAAGGCGATGTTTCTAGGCGCGTGCCGAGGGCCTTCTTCGAGTGCCAGAGTGACGATTTCACTGCCATCGGCTATGCCGGCGAGCAGATTCTTCTTCTGGCTTTCAGAGCCACCCATTAAAATTGCCGATGCACCGACTAAAGCAGATGCGAATAGGGGCGACGCACTTAACTGGCGTCCTGTTTGTTCCAGTATTAGTCCAAATGTGAGGTAACCAAGATCAGAGCCTCCATAAGCCTCGGGAATAATGATGCCAGCCCATCCCATGCTGACCATTTCGTCCCAGATCTGTGGTGAAAATTCAACATCGCTTTCGGCATCCCTAACGTTACGAAATTCTTGCACAGACGCATTTTTTGTAACCCAGGACTGGGCCTGGTGTTGGATCATTGTTTGTTCTTCGGTAAGTGCAGCCATTGACCTAACCCTTCTGA
>JAPKBI010000372.1 GCA_028823475.1 Halioglobus sp.
AAGCCTGTTATCGCAAGCCCAATCCCGACAGCCTCGCCGATGCCTGCGGCCTCTCAGCCCAAACCAAAGACCTATGTGGGCGCCAATGTTACGACCTGGCTCTGGCCTGCATCTGGGCCTGTCACGCGGGGATACTCGCAAAATGTGCATAAGGGAATCGATATTGGCGGCAATCGTGGGGACCCAATTGTTGCGGTGGCTGCGGGTAAAGTCGTGTATGCGGGAACCGGCATTGTTGGGTTTGGCGAGCTGCTAATCGTCAAGCACAACGATGTTTACCTCAGTGCTTACGGGCACAATGACCGCTTACTGGTTAGCGAGGGCCAGGTTGTCAGCGCAGGAGAAATTATTGCTGAGAAGGGCAGCTCTGGCACTGACACGGTAAAACTGCATTTTGAGATACGCAAAGAGGGCAAGCCTATTGACCCGCAAAAGGTATTACCGCGGAGGTAGTAGATCGCCGCAAGAGGCGGCATGTGGCCGTATAAACGCAGAAAAAATAGTTACTACTAATTTATTGAGTCCTTTTGCCCGCGATTGCAATCTGCAATTCACTTGGGTTAATGTTGAAGGTAGTGCCGAAGCACTGGTATCCCTCCAGAAAAATAATGGGCCATCGACATGGCTGTGGATAGATCAAACGAAGGTTCGGAAGGAGATTCGACATCGCGCACCGTCGCGAAGCGTTCTCCTATTCTAGGAAAAGCGGTGTCAGCCACTGCGTTATCGGTTAACCCCAGGCGTAAACAACGCGTTGACTCATCCAAAGCAAAGCAGGCAAGCGAAGGTATTGAGACAGCGTGGGTTCAGCCATCAATTGATGCCGCCGATATTGATTTTGAAACAGCGAAAGCAAAACTGCCCCGAAAATTAGATCATTCATTTGATGCTACCCAGTTATATCTGAATGAAATAGGCTATACGCCTCTGCTCACCGCAGATGAAGAAAAACATTATTCCCGCCTTGCGATCAGTGGTGATGAGGCAAGTCGTCAACGCATGATCGAAAGCAATTTACGTCTGGTGGTAAAAATCTCTCGGCGTTATTTTAATCGCGGCCTTACCCTTTTGGATATTATTGAAGAGGGTAATCTGGGTTTGATCAAAGCTGTTGAAAAGTTTGATCCAGAGCTTGGTTTTCGTTTTTCTACTTATGCGACCTGGTGGATACGTCAGACTATAGATCGAGCGATCATGAATCAGGCGCGTACCGTACGCTTGCCTATACACGTTGTGAAGGAACTAAACGTCTACCTGCGTGCAGCGCGAGAACTTAGAAAAGAACTTGACCATGAGCCATCTGCTGAGGAGATTGCGATTCTACTGGATTGCCCAGTGGCGGATGTGGAGCGAATGTTGGGTCTCAATGAGCGGGTTGTGTCGATCGATGAGCCGTCTGGGAATGGTTCGGATGGCACCTTGGCTGATGTGATTGTTGATTCGCATATGTCTGACCCCTCAGAGCTATTGCAGCACAGTGATATTAAAGATCACATTATTGTCTGGTTGGAAGAGCTACCTGACAACCATCAGGAAGTCGTTTCACGTCGTTTCGGCCTGCGCGGTTATGAGATCAGTACGCTAGAGGAGGTGGGTCGTGAAATCGGATTGACCCGGGAGCGTGTGCGGCAGATTCAGATTGAAGCGCTCAAGCAATTGCGTAGTATCATGGAAACGAACGGACTTAGTGGTGAATCGCTGTTCAGCTAAACTTTAAAGTGCTTTACCTTCAATGGCTTCTACCATTGTATACTCAAAGGTTTTACTCATTTGCCCTGACAAGTCCATGCTCAGGAATTTAAACCAGAATTCGGTATGAGCAAGCAAGGACGCACTAAACTAATCGGTGCATGCCAACCTCATACGGGTATGCTGTCAGTCTGACAAAATATAGGTTGCATCCACTATGTCCGAAGATATTCGCAAGCAACTGACGCTGCCTGACCTCAATCAGGTGGGCTTTGTGGTGCGTAATATGGCGCAGGCACTTGCACTGTATGAGCCATTGTTCGGGCCATTTTCTACCATGGATCCTGGCCCGATGACTTATGACTACCGGGGAGTGCAGGAAGAGTGCGTGATACGCCTCGCCTTCGGTAAAAGTGGCGACGTGGAGATTGAACTGATTGAGTGGGTGTCTGGCGGTTGCCCGCACAAAGAATTTTTGGATGCTGGCAGAGAAGGTATGCATCATCTGCGCTTCATTATTGACAATCTGGATGCACAGGTTAAAGCCGCTCAGTCAGTGGGCTATCAGGCTATTTGGGAAAAGCGCTGGGGTGAGGGTCTGGCGGTAGCTTATTTAGAGCGACAGGGCGACCCGCTGGTGCTCGAGTTTTTTGAAAATAATAATGCGTAGGTCTGCGCTCGCTCAAGGTGTTGGAGATAGCCATTTTTTTGATGGACTCCGCGTTAGAACGGCACCGTTAAACCCATGCTTATAGGGAACAAAGTCGAATGTTTGTTGGGCCAAGAGTACGCCCATGATGCTGTTGTTCTGACTTTAGCACAACGGTCACTCTTGTCGTACGGCGGTTGTTTTCGCCGTTAGCGCTCCAGTAAAGCAAGTTTATTGGGTTTGCCCGCCCACTCTTCCGCATCGGGGGGCCCGTCTTTCATTTCTGTAATGCAGGGCCACACCTCTGCCAGTTCGGCATTCAGTTCAAGAAACACTGCCTGATCTTCTGGTAACTCGTCTTCTGAGAATATCGCATCCACCGGGCACTCCGGCTCGCAGAGCGCACAATCAATACACTCGTCTGGATGAATGACCAGGAAGTTTGGGCCTTCGTAAAAGCAATCCACCGGGCAGACTTCGACGCAGTCTGTGTGTTTGCACTTAATGCAATCCTCTCCTACAACAAATGTCATGCCTAACTAGCC
>JAPKBI010000373.1 GCA_028823475.1 Halioglobus sp.
CAGCGGATAGAGACCAGCCGCTGTTAATCTATTGTTACCATGGAAACTCTAGCCAAGGTGCGGCGGATTATTTTTTTAATCAGGGCTTTGAAGACGTTTACAGTATGGACGGTGGCTATGAAGCCTGGCGGTTAAAGTATTAAAGCCCTATTCTTATGAGTACTTTCAGAATGCGCCGAGGCTGTAAGGCGTAATCGAAATCAGCCCAGCGAAGCGGTGTGTCACCTATGCCCAAATCAATGGCGCAGTAACGCATGCACTTACTGGCCCACTCTATTAATATTGCCCCTTCAAACTCTTAATTTATTGTGAGTGCAACTTATGTCACTAGACTTCGATGGTGCCCGTCTGCCGAATCCTAACCTGCGCGAAGAACACCATGAGTGGCGCAGACATCTGCGCAAGTTTATCGATAGTGAGATTATGCCTTATGCCGAGGATTGGGACGAGGCCTCTCATATCCCTATTGAGCTCTGGCCGAAGGCGGCGGCTGTGGGCCTTCTCGGTTTGGGGTATCCGGAAGAGTTTGGCGGCGTCAAGAAAGGTATTGACTCATGGCATCTGTGGATTGCCAATGAGGAGTTGGCACGTATTGGGGTTGGCGGTATTCCTGCTAGTTTGATGGTGCACGGTATTGGTCTGCCTCCCGTCATCAATTGGGGCTCACAAGCATTGAAGGAGATGGTCGCCCCCCCAGTGCTGGCGGGTGAGAAGCATATTGCCTTAGGCATCACTGAGCCCGGAGGGGGCTCCGATGTGGCACAGTTAGCAACGACTGCTGTGCGTGACGGGGACCACTACATCGTGAATGGTTCCAAGACCTATATCACCGGCGGTATGCGCGCAAATTGGGTATCCACTGCGGTGCGCACGGGTGGAGAGGGATCAAGGGGTGTCTCGATGTTGTTGATACCGACCGATGCGGAAGGTTTCAGTCGCACGCAGCTGGATAAAAAGCAGGGGTGGTGGGCATCTGATACCGCCACGCTTTACTTTGATAACGTGCGTGTGCCGGTAGAGAATCTTATTGGCGAGGAAAATCAGGGCTTTCTTGTCATCATGACCAATTTTAATGGCGAACGCATGGCGATGGCGGCTGCGATGGAAGCGTTTGGCCGCGTGTGTCTTGAAGAAGCCGCAGAATGGGCGCGCGAGCGTAAGACTTTCGGTAAGCGACTGGCGGATCATCAGGTGATTCGGCATAAAATCGTTCAGATGAAACAAAAACTGAACGCAACTCAGGCCTATATCCGTATATGCTTCGAGTCGCTCGAGGCGGGCAACGCGAACCCTGGTGATGTTGCGTTGCTTAAGGTGCAGGCCAGTGAAACTATGGAGTTCTGTGCCCGCGAAGCGATGCAGATTCTGGGGGGTATTGGGTATATGCGTGGCAGTCGAGTGGAGCGCATTTACCGCGAGGTTCGGGTTAACGCTATCGGCGGCGGTTCCGAGGAAATCATGCGCGATTTGGCCGCGCGCCAATACGGATTATAGAGATGAAATTATGGCATTGCAGCGGTGCGCGCTCACTACGTCCTTTGTGGGCACTGGAGGAGATGGCGCTGGAGTATGAGGTGGAAATACTGCCTTTTCCTCCGCGCATGTTCGAGCGGGAATATCTGAAGGTCAATAGCCTTGGGACAGTACCTTACTTCGTAGACGGTGACACCGAGATGACCGAATCCACCGGTATTTGCCAGTATCTGGTGGATCGTTATCAGCGCTATGACTTTGGGCTGCAGCCCTCTCACCCTGAATATGGCGCTTACTTGAATTGGCTGCATCATTCTGACGCCACCCTGACGTTTCCCCAGACGATTGCTATGCGTTACTATTTCTTGGAGCCTACGCCTGAGAAGCAGGCAGTGGCTGATGATTACAGCAAGTGGTATATCTCGCGGCTCCGGCGTCTGGATCGTCACCTTGAGTCCAATGAATATTTGGTGGACAACCGCTTTACTATCGCCGATATAGCGATTGGTTATGCCCTGTATCTTGGTCGGGCGCTGAAGCTTGATGGACAATACAAGCCGCAGACGGCAGCCTACCTGCAACGACTAATGGATCGCCCGGGCTTTAAGCGGGCTGATGAACAGGGTGAGCCTTTATCGCTGCCCGGTGTGGAGTAAAAATAAATGAGCGCTAGTGAGCAGGAACTGAAGGAGTTTCGGGTTGAAGTGGCAGCCTGGATGAAAGACAACAAGCCCGCTGACCCCGGCTTTCTGTTGCCCCAGACCTTTATGGAGGTGGGGGACGAGCGACAACTGGAATTTCTGCGGAACTGGCAGCATAAGATTTGGTCTGCGGGTTATCTCGGCATGGCTTGGCCGAAAGAATATGGTGGTTGCGGCGTGGACGCCATTTACCAGAGCATTGCTGACAAGGAAATGCGTCGTCTTGCCGTTCCGATTTGTTTTAATGTGATCGGGTTGGGATGGGCTGGGCCTCTAATCAATCATATCGGTAGCGAGCAGCAAAAATCGCAGTATTTAAAAGGCATCCTCAATGCGGAAGATGTCTGGTGCCAGGGTTTTTCTGAGCCTGATCACGGGTCAGATCTTGGTAACGCTCAGACCCGCGCTGTGCGCGATGGTGATGAGTATGTTCTCAATGGCCAAAAAATCTGGACCACCATGGGTAACTTCGCCAAGTATATGATTTTGCTGGCGCGCACCAACCCAGATGCACCCCGTAAATATGACGGGCTGTCTTTCTTCCTCTCTCCCATGCATGTGCCGGGCATTGACACGCGTCCCATCCGCAAGCTCACCGGTGAGTTTGGCTTCACAGAAACCTTTTTTACGGATGCGCGCATCCCCGCCGATAGCATAATGGGTGAGGAGGGGCAGGGCTGGAAGATTGCGATGCAGACGTTGCA
>JAPKBI010000374.1 GCA_028823475.1 Halioglobus sp.
AATAGGCGGGACTCAGATGTACGAAATACTTCCTATAGCAATTGCGATTACCTTGTCGACATCTGTCTTTATCTGCGTGAGGTGGGGCAACATTAGATGTGTTGGAAAAACGCCGGTGTCGCTGCTCGCTTTTTCAGCGATTCTATTTACCTCTGGACTCGATGTTGGCTTGATCATGTTTCCTCTCGTAGAATTTCCAATCTACGCCACAGAAGAGGCTTACAGTTTCACCAATCCGCTGGCGATTGAATTCGGTTTCTGGGGCTTTCTGGTTTGGGCCTTCTATTTTTTAACCACCTTCTATTTTTGCGTTGTTGAGCCCAAAATAGGGCTCTTTCAATATCGGCCTATCCGTTGGGTTAACAACCTGATAATTATTGCCACCTGTGCCTTTACAGCGTATTTATTCCTCAGTTATGCGCCTACTTATATCGATGGCATTTCGCCTCTACAGCAGTATCTCTTGGTCGGTCTGATTATTTTTATGGCGGTCTGTTCGAGTACTCATGTCCGTTATATAAAACTGCTTAGCCTAGCGTCCAGCGGCTTATTCATACTGCTAACGCTAGTAATGCTCGGCGCATCTGGAGCATCGGTTTCAGCCTATACAGAATCAGTATCCAATCTAACGGGCTATTTTAGAAATATTCACCGCTTCTTTGGCCCTATCAGTGACTACCACGGTTGGTATTTGTTCTGGTGGTTTGCGTGGAGCATAATGATCGGCCAGTTTGTAGCTAGATTTGTCAGCGGAATGAAAACCTGGCAGTTGCTAATTGCCTTATTGGTGATCCCCTCCGTTGCTATAGCACTCTGGTTTTCGACACTCTATTACTATTTTTCTAATGATATTCCGGTGACAGGAATACTACGCTGGGCAATGGTGGTCCTCGGAGTTATTTTTGTGATCAACTCACTGGACTCGCTTATTCGTCTGTATACCGACAATTTGGGTTTCAATATAGAGAGGCTGGGGCTCACACAGTACGTTAGTGGGAATTTTTTATTGCTTGGCTCTCTGGTACTACTATATCAGCTGACACCGCTTAAAATTGAGTGGGTGGGTTTAATCGTTATTGGATTGTACACGGCTATTTATATACTTCTGTTCAAGAACAGAAAGGAACTTCGTGAGAGCTTTATCTTCGACAAGGGTAGCTCTAAGATTTAAGATGATGGGAACGATGAAAAAAACAAAGCATTTCGATTATATCGTTATAGGCGCTGGTTCTGCTGGGGCAATTGTGGCCTCGCGCCTTAGCGAGGATCCAAATTGCACTGTCTTACTGGTTGAATATGGAGGCAGCGATCGTAGTGTTTTTATTCGTATGCCTTCAGCTCTGGGCATTCCAATGAACAGCCCAAAATACAACTGGGGATTCAAGTCTGCACCAGAGCCTTACTTAAATAACCGGCGGATGAATTGTCCGCGAGGAAAAGTACTCGGCGGCACATCGTCAATAAACGGAATGGTTTACGTCAGAGGCCACGCACACGATTATGATGAATGGGAGTCTCGCGGCGCCGCCGGCTGGAATTATCAAAGCTGCCTACCGTACTTTAAAAAGCTAGAAAACCATCAATGTGTTAACAGTGAATATACTGGCCGTAATGGACCTGTGGCTATTAGTGGCGGCAATAATATGAGCAACCCGCTATACCGGGCGTTTATTGATGCTGGGGTCAATGCAGGCTATAGCGAAACAGAAGATTACAATGGTTACAGGCAAGAGGGATTTGGTCAGAAATTTATGAATGTGGATCATGGCATTCGGGCATCCACCAGTCATGCTTATTTAAAAAGAGCTAAAAAGCGCAGCAACCTAACTGTGTTAAAGCATGCTTTAGTGAAAAAGATTAGTTTTTCAGACAAAGTAGCGACGGGGGTTCAATGTGAAATTGGAGGCTCAACGCATGATTTTGGTGCGCGGCGTGAGGTGATCCTCTGCGCAGGCGCGATCGGATCACCCCATTTGCTACAGGTATCAGGGATAGGACCAGCTGCAGCATTGCAGGCAGCCGGAATAGAGTTGGTGCATGATTTGCCTGGGGTTGGTGCAAATCTGCAAGACCATTTGGAGTTCAACTTTCAGTACCGCTGTAAACAGCCCATAAGCCTTAACAGCGAACTGGGGGTGTTCAACAAAGCTTTGATCGGAGCGCAATGGCTGTTATTTAAAACGGGCCTAGGCAGAAGCAATCACTTTGAATCTTGCGCCTTTATCCGATCCAAAGCGGGGGTCCAGTGGCCTGATATTCAGTATCACTTTTTACCTGGGGCAATAACCTATGATGGTGGCGTCGCGTTTAAAGGGCACGGCTTTCAAGTGCATGTCGGACATAATAAGGCCACCAGCCGTGGTCATGTGCGCGCGATTTCAGCCGATATAAAGCAGCATCCAGAGATACTGTTCAACTATTTGGCGACAGAACATGACAGGCAAGGATTTCGTGACTGCGTGCATTTAACGAGAGAAATTATGCGCCAACCAGCGATGGATGCCTACCGAGGCGAAGTGATTCAGCCTTTGGCCGAGGTTCAAACTGACGAACAAATTGACGCGTTTATACGAGAGTCCGTTGATAGTGCCTACCATCCTGCGGGCACCTGTAAAATGGGCGTTGATGCCATGGCGGTTGTAGATCCAGATCTCAGAGTACGAGGCCTGAAAAACCTGCGGGTAATTGACTCGTCAGTATTTCCTACAGTCCCCAACGGCAATCTTAATGCGCCAACCATGATGCTCGCAGAGCGCGGCTCAGATTTAATCAAAGGCACCACAGAGCCCTCAGCATCAGCAGCGGTCTATATAGACGAACAGTGGCAGACCCGACAAAGAGAGTGTGTCACGGTG
>JAPKBI010000375.1 GCA_028823475.1 Halioglobus sp.
ATGCGCTGCGGGGGAGGCGACTGATCGTGATGCTGCTCATTCATGCAGGTCGCAATTCCTTCCTTGTTGCTGATAGTGGAGAGCCGCTGCGGCAGCTCCTAATAATGCAGTATATCGAATTGAATGAACCGATGTCGCCCTGCATCGCATCCTGTTGCTCATAGTCTAGAAAATTTCTTGTAGGCAGAGTATTGAGATCGCCGTGACAGCGGCCATAATCATCGCCATGGCGCCTTGGGCCAGAGGGTGGCGCGCTTGCAGTAGCTTGACTGCGAGGGTGTTACGGTCGACTTTTGCCCCGCGCATCATCATCGGTGTGATCAATTGCTCAATTTGGGCATCTGGGAACACCGGAAGTAAGCGACTGCCGCAGAAGACGACAATATCGTCGATTAGAAGAAAATGTCCTCGATATTGCACATCGGAGCCGCCCGCGAAATGATACATCCCAGTGTGGTCCACAAGTAAAAGCCTGTCCCGCCAGATGCCGATGTGCCCAACGGGATGCCTTTCGAGCAGGAGCAGAGCGGCAGCTGGGCCACTGAGTGCTATGAGCAGCGCGACGAACTGCCATGCCGTCACGCTCTGCCCTGCGCTCACCAGTATTGCCGCGAGTGCCAGTAGGCTGTAGCTGAAGCGTCTGCGGCGCAGCAGCGCGGGCCGATTTTGCATTGGTTCGATCCAGAAGAGTGAATCTGCATAGTCGTCCAGTGGTTCTGCGCCGCGCTCTCGGCGTGATTTGTAGACGAACCTGCGCAATCCCTGTAGACACGCATTACATGCGCTTATCACGGTGCCCAGTCCACAGATGAGCAGGACGGCTAACCACCCGGCGGCGGCAAGGCTGGTACGCTGCTGCTGTCGGCTGATCAGTGTTTTTAACTGCGTAGATACCAGTGGTGCCTCAATGGCACCCTGAGCACTCAATCTCTGAATCGCGATGCTATGCGAATTGTTGACCAGGGTTTTCTCGCCCCAACTTGTCAGTTGCACGGTACCGTTGGCCATCGGTAGTAGAACGTGCTGAATATAATTCCAATCTTCGTCGAAACGATACAGCCCCACACTCCCTGACTCCGGGTTTTTTAGGCTTGCCCACCAGAAGCCACCCGACCAGATGAAATCGCTAACACCGGATTGTCCGGCCTGTAGTGCGGCCGGTGGCAGCAATCGGATTTCATCCAGTTGTTGACCAAAAGCACTTGTCTCATAGCGAAATACACGGACCCCAGGACCCTGTGGACTATTGATCAATAATAACCCGGCGTGCAGTCGCAATACTGGGTGCGCGGGGATCTCGAGGGCAGCGCGAGCCAATATCTTGCCGTCCCGATTCGCTTTTAGCAGCAATCCTGCTGAAGTGTCTATAAGTAACAGGTTGCCATCCACGGGGTTTATTACGAACGCGTCGATATTGATTTCTTTGAGGCCAGGTAAAAAGTGCTGACAGTGAGACGTGAGAAGCTCACAGCGCAGCAATTGCATGTTTGTATCGTCTGATCGCGTTGTGTCATCGATGGTAAGGTTGCCAAGAGCGAACAATGTACCCGTATTGTCAAAGGCCATGGGCGGTTTTAGCGTGTTTACGCCGATTGTGTCTAGCGGCAACTCACCTGTGCTAATGCCAGAACGATCGTGCAACAGCAGGAAATCTCCCGCCAGCAATACGGGCCTGGATCGCTGATCGATGGCGACGTCATCAACGCCAGTGATGATCGGTTCCGTCGGTTGTTCTAAAAAACCCCAGCTCGCTAAAAGAAATCCAAGTAGGGCAATACTGCCTAATAGGTAACTTTGGCGCATGCGTTGGTGAGCTCGCGCACTTCGGTCGCGCACCTCATTGGAATTACGAAAGGGCCGAAGCTTGTACAGATTGGGTTTGCCCGATTGATGTTGGCGCGGGTTCACTGCAGTGGCGTCAGTGGCCGTTCGCAGTGGCTCGGCGAGCACTGCGTTTACCTCAGATGGCGCCTGCGCAGCCAGTTGTGGGTCCACTCTCACAGTACCTGCGCGCGCGCCGGCTGTGACCTTTACCAGTGCGCCTCCGGCACCCAGAACCTGCATTTCATGATAATATTGGGCCGCTTCTTTGCGCTCGAGATTGCGGCGCATGACAATGGTTTCTCCTGAAAAACAATGCTCAAGCAGGACCGGATCGTCGATGGTGAACATTTTTCCAAAGCCCAACTTTACGGCTGCTGGATCTTTGCCAGCCAGTATCTCGCCGCTAAACGTGAGGTTAAATGTGTTCACCTCGCGCCCAATGTCTCCTTTTATTTTTATAGTTATTTTCAGCGCTGGATGTGGCTGCTAAATCAAGGCCTAGGGTGTCACCGAATCAACAACCTTGAAGGTCAGGCCTGCGCTTGAAGTTAAGCGGTCCAGATATTTTGCGCCTAAAGCTGAAGCAGGCGTCCAGAATCCTCCGCCCACCGTCAGCTCATCTTTTGCCAGACATGCGGCAGCTTCGCCTAGCATTCTAGCGGTTGAGCCGTATCCGGGGTCCAAGTCGCCACTAACGCTGACGAGGGTGTCTTTTTGACGATCTTGAGGATTAATGCCGCGAAAAAAAACTTCATAGTAACCGGCCTCTCGCTGATCGCGGGTTGGCCCCTCACCGGGTTTGGGTAAAAAACGCTGTGCCAGTTTTCGTGTGGGGCCCAAGGCTAACGCAACCATGCCTATACCGCCTGCTATACTGTTGCGAGTGGCCTGATAGCGGGAGGTATTGAGAGTGGCTTCGTCATAGCGAAAACTCTCGCCCCACGGAAAACCCAGCAGCGCGTTACTGCGACGCACTACGCGAGTGTTAATGGCTGCCATGATGAAAGGCGAGGTCCACTGATTAAAAT
>JAPKBI010000376.1 GCA_028823475.1 Halioglobus sp.
AAGAGTTGGGCATCGCCGCGCGTGCGGCATCGCATGTTGTCGCGGCTTCGCCGCCTGCTGTGCGCAATCGTGCGCTGCTCGCCATACACGACGCCCTGGACGGCGCGCGCGCTGCACTAGCCCAGGCCAATGCAGTAGACATGGAGCAGGGCCATGCAAAAGCATTGGATGCGCCATTACTGGACCGCTTGGAGCTGACACCCGCGCGCATTGATGCGATGTTGGAAGGCTTGCGTCAGGTCGCCGCGCTGCCAGATCCAGTGGGTAGTATTTCGGAAATGAGAAGCATGGAGAGTGGCATCCAGGTGGGGCGTATGCGCGTACCCTTGGGTGTGATCGGGATCATCTATGAATCGCGGCCCAATGTGACGGTGGAGGCGGCGAGCCTGTGCCTCAAATCCGGCAACGCTGCCATCCTGCGCGGGGGTTCTGAGTGTTTGGCCTCTAATACGGCTATTGCCCATTGCCTGACGACGGGTTTACAGGTCGCCGGATTGCCGACCGCTGCGGTACAGGTTGTGGCCGTGGCAGACCGAGCGGCAGTCGGGCAGCTAATTACGATGCCCCAGTATGTGGATGTGATTATTCCCCGGGGCGGCAAGGGTCTTATCGAACGCATCAGTCAGGACGCTAAAGTGCCGGTCATCAAGCACCTAGACGGCGTGTGTCACGTTTATATTGATGACGGTGCCGACGATGATATGGCTATAAGTATTGCTTTCAATGCCAAGACGCAGCGTTACGGTACCTGTAATACGATGGAAACACTGCTGATTGCAGCATCCAAGGCGGCCGAGATTTTGCCGCGGCTTGCACAAGCCTATGCTGAGGCAGGCGTAGAATTACGCGGTTGCCCTGCTGCGCGACAGGTATTGCCGGATATCAAAGTGGCCAGCGAGTTGGACTGGCGCGAAGAATACTTGGCGCCCATTCTGGCGGTGCGGGTGGTGAATGGGCTTGATCAGGCGATTGAGCACATCAATACTTACAGCTCTCAGCACACCGACAGCATTGTCACGCGGGATCACGGACGGGCCCTGCGTTTTTTGCGGGAAGTGGATTCCAGTTCGGTGATGGTCAATGCGTCCACGCGTTTAGCAGATGGCTTTGAGTACGGCCTGGGTGCGGAGATCGGCATCTCCACTGACAAACTACATGCTCGAGGACCCGTGGGTCTGGAAGGACTCACTACGCAAAAGTTCGTAGTGTTTGGCGAGGGGCAGCTTCGCACTTGAGTGCGTCTCTTCCCTCTTTCCCCGTTTTGTCCCCGCTGGTCGGGGTCTTTGGTGGCACGTTCAATCCTGTACATTATGGCCATCTGCGCTCAGCGCTGGAGCTGGTGGAAAGGCTGCAACTGGAGCAGTTGCGCCTGATGCCCAGTGCGTCGCCGCCCCACCGTGATGCTCCAGAATGTAGCGCCGAGCGACGCGCAGCGATGGTAGAACTGGCCGTAAGCGGAGAGCCTCGCCTAGTTTGCGATGTCAGAGAAATGCAACGGCCCGGTAAGTCCTATACCATAGACAGCCTGATCGAGTTACGGGGTGAGCTGGGCGCACAGCAGGGCCTCTGTATGGTGCTCGGTTGTGATGCAGTGCAGGACATTGCGACTTGGCACCGCTGGCAAGAACTGCTGGACTGGGCCCACATCGTCATTATTGCGCGACCGAGTTGGGAGCTGCCGCGCGCAGGGGTGTTGGCACAGTGGTTGAAAGCTCACCAGTTGGAGAGTCCAGAGCTATTGCGGCAGCGTCCTTTCGGAGGGATTGTCATTGAGGAGTTGCGCCCACTGGCGATATCCTCTACCGAGATACGGGATTTGCTGGCCTCCGGTCGTTCAGCCCGCTACCTGATGCCGCAGTCGGTGTTGGACTATATTCAAACGCACGCACTTTATTGTTAAATAATTGGATCGTTTTATATGAATGTCAAAATTAATCAGCCCTATGGAACCTGAAAAATTCGCGCAGTTTGTCGTCGATGCGCTGGATGATCTAAAGTCGGTCAATACGGTAACGCTGGATGTCAGAGATCTGACGGATGTGACGGATTATCTGGTCATCACCAGTGGTACTTCTAGTCGTCATGTGAAATCGCTAGCTAGCCATGTTTCAGTGGAAGCCAAAAAGCGAGACATCCACCCCCTGGGCATGGAGGGTGACGATGCGGGTGATTGGGTGCTGGTGGATTTCAGTCATGTGGTCGTCCACGTCATGCTGCCCGAGATGCGGGATTTTTACGACCTGGAGCGCTTGTGGGCGAACCCTGAAGTCATCGACTGATGCGAATCAGTGTCGTCGCGGTGGGGACTCGGATGCCAGCATGGGTCATTCAGGGTGTTGAGGAATATAGCAAACGCCTGCCGCGCGAATTAAAACCTTTGTGGCGAGAGATTCCCTTGGCCCGCAGAGCTAAAGACACTACTGGGGATCAGGCATGCGTGGCAGAGGGCGATCAAATATTAAAGGCTATCCCCGCGGCGGAGCGAGTAATTGCCTTAGATGTGGAGGGCAAGCGCATCTCCACCGTGCAGCTGGCAGGGCAACTGGCGGTGTGGCAAATGTCGGGAGACAATTACAGTATTTTGATTGGCGGGCCCGATGGGCTTTCCCCGGGCTGCCTCGCGCGAGCTGATCAATGTTGGTCGCTCAGTGATCTGACGTTGCCGCATCCGCTGGTGAGAGTGCTGTTGGCAGAACAGTTGTATCGGGCTTGGACAATCACCGTCAACCACCCGTATCATCGCGCATAGTGATAACCCCCTTAACGCAGTGCAGATTCGGCAAGCCACTTAAATGCTACCCCAATTTGATTTAAAAGATTCGCAGCTTGAGTCCCGCATCTTTGGCAGCCG
>JAPKBI010000377.1 GCA_028823475.1 Halioglobus sp.
ACTCAGGGCATTTTGATCGCGCTGGGCAGTGCGCCATTTTTACTGGTGATGACATACTTCGGGGGGCAGGCATTTGGCATGCTTGGGCACGCACCCGCTCAAGTGCCGCTAGAACAGACATATTTTTATATCCTGATGGGCGGGAGTATTTTTACGCTACTCAAGGCGTGCTTGGCTTCGTATTTTGCAGGCATTGGGCGCACCCGTGTTGTCATGGTCGCGGATTTGTCAGGCGCTGCTCTCAATGTCCCGCTGTCATGGGCGCTTATATTTGGTAATTTCGGTATGCCGGAGATGGGGATTGCGGGAGCGGCTCTTGGGACTATCGTTGCTACCGTATTTGCCATTGGTGTCTTCCTGTATTTTTATCTGTCAGCGGAACACCAGCGCCAGTTTTCCGTGGCGCAGTCCTGGCGCCTGGACCGAGGCATCATGCGTCGCTACCTGCGTTTGGGTATGCCATCGGGATTGGAGTCGTTTATGAATACCTCCAGCTTCAACCTGTTTTTACTGCTGTTTCAATCCTATGGCGTGGTGCAAGGTGCTGCCATGGCGATTGTGTTCAACTGGGACATGCTCTCGTTTATTCCAATGATCGGATTAAATATTGGTGTGATGAGCTTCATCGGTCGTTTAGTGGGCGCCGGTGGTATGGCAAGAGCAAATCAGGTAATTTCTTCAGGATTTATCGTCGGATTGGGCTACTCGGGCGTGCTGGCTGTTCTCTTCCTTGTATTTCGCGAAAACCTGATTAATGTATTTGAGACATCAGGAGAAAGCTTTGCTGCGATACGCGAACTCGCTAGCGACATGATGATCGGCTTAGTCACATATATGCTTGCGGATGCCACAATTTTGGTTGCGGGTGGCGTGCTTCGTGGCGCCGGGGACACGCGCTGGATTATGGTGACGTCGATTTCTATGCACTGGGTGATGCTGGTGGTTCAGTATGGCGTGATTGTTGTCTATGGCTATGGGCCACGGGTTTCCTGGTGGGTTTTCGTTGCTATGCTGATCATACTGGGCCTGCTTTACTTAGGCCGGCTGCTCGGCGGAACATGGCGTCATCCCGAGCGGCTTGCGCGGGTAATGCGTGAATAGACAGACAATTTAAAGCGTGAGAAGACGCCGCAGTAAACTATCTTTTTCTTTGTCTTGTTCTCGGCTCAACAATAACTCTGCGAGTTGAGCTTCTACCTGCTCCGCCACCTGTGCGCGAACAGATTGTCCGGTCTTCTTTGACAGCGTTTTACCTTTGTATTGCGATAGATTGATGGGTTTGCCAAAGCCGAGATAGCAACGCTGAGGTTTAGGGAGCGGCGTCCCAAGTGAGCCAATAGGAATGGGTGGGACGATATCGGTACGCGTATCATCATTCAGTAGGCCGATATGACTCAGTAATTTCCCCAATGCGGAATCGGGTAGGTCCTGGCCCTCCATGAGATGCCCATAGAAATCATCCGGCCCTACTAGCCCAAATGGCATAATTGTGTAGCCGTGCGTGGCCGCCAGTTTTACAAAGCCATAGCGCTCCTTCCACTGTAATTCATACAGTTTCGACTTCGGTTTGACTGATTCGTAGGCGCCACCCGGAAAAAGTAATAGATCTTGTTGATCATCCATTAAGGCACTGCACACTTCAGGGTGCCCCATGACAATGCCATGTTTCACCAGAATGTCTGCTATACGCTGAATGCTGAACAAAAATTTGTCACCCATGGCACGCGGAAAGCGCTGTAGCTCTTTCAGAAATACGGGCCTTATGATGGCGCCATCTAGGGCAAATAGAGAGTGATTACCCACAAAAAGACACGGCTCTTTGGGAATATTTTGAGCGCCACTTACCACCGGATTGAATACGCGCTTGACTATTTGGTAAGCAATTTCGACATCCAGTCCGCTCGGGACTTTTACGGCAAGAGCTTGCTTTATGTGCCGCTCCAGCATGTGCGGCTCGCTGAGGGGCGTATTATTTTTTTCAAACAAGGACATGTCGAGAGTACCTTTCAAAGTGGGGGGAGTATAGCGATGCAGGTTCGAATATCATAGGGTGGCAATGCCTTGTGAGCTTTCAGCACAGGCTGTTTTCGGCTAAAGTATGTAGTGATAATGGGTTATGGACAGGAGGCACTCGTGCAAGGTAAACATATCGCTATAACTGGACCAACGGCCGGAATCGGACGTTCTGCCAGCCTGGATTTTGCCCGGCGTGGCGCCCAGCTAACCCTATTTTGTCGCAATCTCGATAAAGCTGAAACGCTGCAGAGGGAAATTGTTGCCCAGGGAGGCTTAACGCCAGATATTATCCTTATGGACATGGCGGACCTAGGTAGCGTGAGACGTGCCGCGGAGGCATTCTTGGCGCGAGCAGAATCTTTGGATGTACTGCTGAATAACGCCGGTGTTGTGAATACAACTCGCAAAGAGACTGTAGACGGGTATGAGGAGACGCTGGCGGTGAATCACTTTGCTCCTTTTCTTCTCACGGGCCTGCTATTGCCTTTGCTCCTAAAAACGCGGGGGGCTCGCATTGTCAACGTATCGTCCCATGCCCACACATTTGTAAAGGGCATGGGCTATGAAGACATGCACGCGACTAAAAGCTTTCGTACTTTTCGCGAGTATGGGCGCTCCAAGCTCGCAAATATACTATTTACCAAATATCTTGCTGGACAGCTGGAAGGGCGGGGCGTCACCGTAAACTGCCTACACCCCGGTGCTGTGGCTACCTCGTTGGGCACCCAGAACGGTGGCTTTTTCAGTCGTAATTTACCACGATTATTAAAGCCTTTTTTCCGTAGTCCGGATCAAGGAGCACAGACTTCGATCTATCTGTGCTGTAGTGATGA
>JAPKBI010000378.1 GCA_028823475.1 Halioglobus sp.
GCTGCTTCAGCGTTATCGTTGTAAACGGCAACGGGGGCGCTTTCGCGTAGACGTTCCAGGCTCGCAGGAAAAGGATCCGCTGCCGTGATACAGGCTGCCGAATGGCCGCTTGCGATCAGGCCGCCGATAATACTGCTGGCCATATTGCCCGCGCCAACAAATGCAATGTGTGGTGTATCCAAGGCTGCGCCTTTCATGTGGTTACCCAAGAGAACAATCGGACAGTATACACGCCGCTCAATATCAAAATCACCTGTTGCGAGGGCCAAAAATAGCGGTGCCGACACGAATTGCAGTGGCGCCCTCAATGATAGCGTTCTCCACGTCCGCAGACATACCCATAGATAGTGTGTCGATATCGGGAGCCAGCGTCCTTAGGCGTGCCAGAGCCTCTCGCATCCGACCGAAGGCCTCGCGTTGCTGGCCTGCATCAGTATTGGCTGCAGGTATCGCCATCAGGCCGCGTAGTCGGAGGTTTGGTAATTCGAGGACGGCGCGGGCTAACTCCGGCAACTCTTCAATCGTTGTCCCGGATTTACTGGCTTCCCCCGATATATTCACCTGTAAACAGGCCTGTAACGGTAATAGGTGCTGTGGTCGATGTTCGTTGAGGCGCCGAGCGATTTTTATTCGATCGACACTGTGCACCCAGTCAAAATGTTGGGCTATGGGGCCGGTTTTGTTGGATTGAATTGGGCCTATAAAGTGCCACGCCAGATCAAGGTCTTCCAGCGCGGTCATTTTTTGCAGGGCTTCCTGTAAGTAGCTTTCGCCAAAATGCCTGAGGCCACAGGCATGGGCGGTCCGAATATCCTCTGCGAGATGGCCTTTGCTGGCAGCAATCACAAGAATGTCACTATTGTGATACTGGCTTTTCCCCGCGCTGCGCCTTACTCTTTGGAGCAGGTTTGCTATATTGTCAGAAAGCAATTGTTCGTCCATGACGCGCATGTTAGCGGATTAGAGGTCTGTGGGACACGAGAATAAAATAACGTGGCAGTGGCTCGCATCCAAGAGGCACCGTCGGACCAGGGAGTCGTCGAACAATGTCGACAGTTGAGGGTACAAATGGATATAACAGAATTACTGGCCTTTAGTGCCAAGCAGGGCGCGTCGGATCTACACCTTTCAGCGGGTCTGCCGCCAATGATCCGCGTTGACGGCGACATTCGCCGTGTCAACCTGCCGCCTATGGACCACAAACAGGTTCACGAACTCATCTACGATATCATGAACGACAAGCAGCGTAAGGACTACGAAGAGTTTCTCGAGACAGACTTTTCCTTTGAAGTGCCTGGCATCGCGCGCTTTAGAGTCAATGCGTTCAACCAGAACAGAGGTGCCGCAGGTGTGTTTCGCACCATCCCCTCGAAGGTTTTGTCCATGGAAGATCTCGGAATGGGACAGGTTTTTCGGGATATTTCGATGATGCCCCGCGGTCTGGTGCTGGTGACCGGGCCCACCGGTTCTGGCAAGTCCACTACCATGGCGGCGATGGTGGATTTTATCAACGACAATAAATACGAACATATTCTCACTATCGAAGACCCCATTGAATTTGTACATGAAAGTAAGAAGTGCCTTGTAAATCAGCGCGAAGTGCACCGCCATACGCTGGGCTTTGCTGAAGCATTGCGGTCAGCGCTGCGTGAAGACCCCGATATTGTGCTGGTGGGGGAGATGCGTGATCTGGAAACCATACGCCTAGCGTTGACGGCAGCGGAAACCGGGCACCTAGTGTTTGGCACGCTGCATACGACCTCCGCAGCTAAGACGATTGACAGGGTGATTGATGTTTTTCCTGCTGCGGAAAAGTCTATGGTGCGCTCGATGTTGTCGGAATCACTGCAAGCGGTGGTATCACAAACGCTACTAAAAAAAGCCACCGGTGGACGGATAGCAGCCCATGAAATTATGCGTGGCACCTCCGCAATACGGAATTTGATTCGGGAGGACAAGGTGGCGCAGATGTATTCCGCTATCCAGACGGGCAGCGCATTAGGCATGCAAACTATGGACCAATGTTTAGAGCAAATGGTAGGAAAGCGCCTCATCACCCGCGAAGTGGCACGCGAAAAAGCCAGGATGCCGGAGAACTTTTAGGCCTCTAATCTGCTTGTAACTCACAGGGGAGCGTTAATATGAACATCGAAGACTTGCTGGGACGAATGGTGAAGGAGGGTGCATCTGACGGGTTCATTACCGCGGACGCGCCGCCCAGCATCAAGGTTGATGGTGAGATCCATCCTATTTTTGACACGCCACTTACTGAGCTGGAGACACGCGAGCTTGTATTGTCGACTCTGCGAAAAGATCAGCAGGAAGATTTTCAGAAGCACCATGAATGTAATTACGCGATGAGCTCCGAAAGCCTGGGTCGTTTTCGAGCCAGCGCTTTTGTGCAACGTGGGAAATGTGGCTTGGTAGTCCGGCGCATTCAGTCCGAAATACCGACTGTTGATGAATTGGGCCTGCCGCCCATTATCAAGGAGCTGGCCATGACCAAGCGTGGTCTGGTTATTTTTGTGGGAGCTACCGGCACAGGTAAATCCACTTCCCTCGCGGCGGTAGTAGGTTATCGCAACCACAATAGTCGCGGACACATTATTAGCATTGAAGACCCCATTGAATATATTCATGAGCACGCTGGTTGCATCATTACGCAGCGAGAAGTCGGCATGGACACAGAGTCTTTTGACGTGGCCCTGAAAAACACCCTGCGACAAGCACCTGACGTCATATTAATTGGTGAGGTGCGGACGGCTGAAACCATGCGACAGGCTTTGACCTTTGCCGAGACCGGCCACCTCTGTCTATGCACACTGCATGCAAACAATGCCAACCAGGC
>JAPKBI010000050.1 GCA_028823475.1 Halioglobus sp.
GCGCGGACTCATCACCACGCCAGACCAGAAGGATCCCTATGTCGGTGCATTTCGCAAATCGCTGCGCCAGGGCAGTGACGTCTATTTTCTGGACCGACTCTTGACCGCGAGCATCATAGAAGCCCGAGGAGCCGAACGGTTTGCGCTAGTAGCCGACGCACTAGAGTCCGGCCCATTAAAAAAATTCTACCAATCTATCGCACGCTCCGAGGCGCGCCACTTTGAGCTGTTTCTGGAATTGGCAAAAAAGTACCTCGATCACGACATGATTGAGCAACGTTGGGATGAACTACTGGATATCGAGGCCGGTATCGTCGCAACGTTGCCGATACGGGCAGCGCTGCACTGATGGAGTTCCCTCAGTAATGCACCACAGTGTCGCCCTGCAGCGCTATCTGCAAAGGCACACGGAACCGGGACTGCCCAGCCACAGCTTTGCGCAACCCCATTGGCTTAGTGTGGTGGTCATTCCCGCCTACAGGGAATCACCGGCCTTGCTGGAGACATTGACACATATGCCAGAAGGCACTGGTCGCACGCTGATCATTCTTGTGCTGAACCGCCCCGACACTGACAGCGACCCACAGGCCAACGCCGAGCTGCGAAAGGCCCTGCAGGGACAATCTTTGCCGCAGGCGCAGCGAGGCTCTGTCACCATTCAATGTTTGAACGAGCACACTGATCTTTACCTGCACGATATTGAACTGCTGTGCGGGCCGACACCCGCGGCTCTGGGTGTCGGGCTGGCGCGCAAGACAGGCTGTGATCTCGCGTTGCAGTGGATGGTCGCTGGCGGGATTAGCGGCCAATGGCTTTGCTGCACCGACGCAGACGCCAGCGTGCCGCAGGATTACTTCAAACAACTCGATAGCGCAGCCCCGGATGCAGTAGCTGCTATTTTTCGTTTCCAACATATGCCGGGCGAAGAACAGGACTGTGACACCGCCACTGCGCTGTATGAACTGCGCCTGCATCACTATGTGCTGGGACTGGAATATGCTAGCTCGCCCTATGCACATCACACGCTGGGAAGTTGCATAGCCATCCGGGCCGACGCTTATGTGCAAGTGCGCGGCTTTCCAAAACGTGCTGGCGCCGAGGATTTTTATATTCTGAACAAACTGGCCAAAATCGGACCTATTAGCAGGCTGTCAGGACAGTATATCCAACTGCAATCGCGACACTCATCACGGGTTCCCTTTGGAACAGGCCCAGCGGTGGCCGCCATTACTGAGGCCGGGCGGCCAGAGGATGTTCGGATTTTTGATCACCCCCGCTGCTTTGAGGCACTTCGGACATTACTTGCAAGCCTGCCTGAACTGACCCAATCCCCGGATGCGGCGCTTGCCCCACTCTTCGTCAGACAAGGGCTTGACGCCACTGTGGCCGAGCAATCAGATGCAGCGCTGCAGGCACTGGGAATACGATCGGGGCTCGCCCACTGCCAACGACAGAGCAAATCGAGCGCACAATTCCTGCGCCAGTTTCACCAGTGGTTTGATGCCTTTCGCACACTGAAATTTATTCACTTGATGCGCGACGCTGGCTGGGAGCAACAATCCCTGACTCAGCTCGGCGCATTAGAACCAAACCTTTGGCCTGCTGTCGTGCAGCCACCGCATAGTATGGCGCGACTGCGAGCCGGCCTCTTACGGCTGAGCCACGATTGACGACAGCGACTCTGTATCGAAATAACGGTGCTAGACCTATCAATAAACGTCTTCACGGTGTCAGGTAAAAAGCCCTGTCGGGTTGCCGTAGACTTTATAAACTGAGCCGACGAATATCACTGAGCAGAGACACTATGCGGGTTAAAAATCGCCCGCCATCACCGCCGTTCACCACCCGATGGTCGTAAGACAGCGCAACCGGCAGCATCGTGCGCGGTGCGAACTCCGTGCCGTTCCACAGCGGCTTGATAGCAGCCTTCGACACCCCAAGGATAGCCACCTCTGGCGTGTTGACGATAGGGGTAAAACCGTTGCCGCCAATATTGCCCAGGCTGGAAACGGTAAAACATCCGCCCTGCATCTCTGTCGGCAGAAGTTTACGGTCACGAGCACGGCTCGCCAACTCTGCAACTTCATGTGCCAACTCCCAAATAGTTTTTCTATCAACGTCGCGAATCACCGGCACCATCAGCCCAGCCGGTGTATCAACCGCCACGCCGATATGAATATATTTCTTGTGAACGAGGTCTTCACCACCACGTGCCAGTGAACTGTTGATCTTGGGGTTGTCTCGCAGTGCAAGCGCACAAGCCTTGAGCAAAAACGGTAAGGGCGTAATGCGCGTGGAGCGCCGTTCGGCCTCAGCCTTGAGTCCCGCGCGAAATTCTTCGAGATCGGTAATGTCTGCCTCGTCGAACTGGGTCACATGCGGCACATTCAGCCAGCTACGGTGCATATTAATAGCCGTCAGCTTATCGAGCTTGGTGCGCGGGGTGACTTCGACCTCACCAAATTTAGAGAAATCAGTTTCAGGCACCAAAGGAATACCCGTGCCACCCGTGATCGCACCTACAGGTTCACGTATTACCTTGCGCACAAACTGTTGCAAATCTTCTTTGAGGACACGACCTTGTGGGCCAGTACCGTCCACTCGCACCAACTGAACACCGAGTTCTCGCGCCAGTTTTCGTACTGCCGGGCCCGCATATATTTCACCCGCGACCTCCAGTGATAATGGCGCGGCCTCCACCTGTAGCACTGGCGCTTCACTCGCTGCTGACACGGCTTCCACAACCGGTGTCTCTTTGCCTGCAGGTGTCTTTTTCGCTGCAGGTGCCTCTTTCACAGCACTTGCCTTTTGCTCTGCCCCATCGTCATCCGCAATGGACGCATCACTTGCGGCGGGTGCCTCACTCTCTACGGGCGTCGGAGCCGCATCTGCGACTTGCTCAGCGACGTCTATCATCGCCACCGCTGCACCCTCTGCCAACTGATCACCTTCCGCCACCAGTAGCTCAACGACAGTGCCAGCAGCAGTAGCAGGAATTTCCATGGAGGCCTTGTCGGACTCCAATACAATGAGGCCCTGATCCAGCACAACCTGATCACCAACCGCCACTAGTAGCTCAATCACTTCAGCGCCTTCGGCACCACCGATATCAGGCACTATTACTTGTTGTATAGGCACGGCGTATTTCCTCCTGCCTCAGACGGTTAACGGGTTGGACTTGTCCGGATCAATACCCAGCGCACCTATAGCCTGGGTAACAAGGGCATTCTCGATTTGCCCCTCATCCGCCAGCGCCTTGAGCGCCGCAAGTACGATATATTCGCGACTTATCTCGAAGAACTCGCGCAACTTGCTGCGCGTATCAGAACGACCGAAGCCATCAGTACCCAACACGGTATAAGTTCCCGGTACAAACTCCCGGATTTGGTCAGCGTATGCCTTGATGTAGTCTGTCGCAGCCACTGCGGGGCCACTGGCATCACGCAGCAGTCGGGTAACATAGGGCACTCTGGGTTCGACTTCAGGATGCAACAGATTCCAACGCTGCACCGCTTTACCTTCACGTTGCAATTCATTCACGCTGGTCATACTCCAGATATCTGCCGCTACCTGATAGTCACTCTCTAGAATTGCCGCAGCAGCCTCCACCTCGCGCAAAATCGCACCACAGCCCAGTAACTGAACACGTAAATCTCCCGGCGCAGTGGACACCTTGAACTGATACATACCCTGAATAATGCCGTCTTCAACACCTGCCGGCATCTCCGGCTGAATATAGTTTTCATTCATCGTAGTGATGTAATAAAAGCGGTTCTCACCCTGGTTATACATGCGGTGTAACCCATCGTGGATAATCACTGCCAGTTCATAGGCGTAGGTCGGATCATAGCTAACGCAGTTCGGTATCGTACTGGCCAACAAGTGACTGTGCCCATCTTGGTGTTGCAGGCCCTCGCCATTCAGTGTGGTGCGTCCCGCTGTCGCCCCGATCAGAAATCCACGCGCCTGACTGTCGCCAGCCGCCCAAGCCAGATCCCCAATACGCTGAAAACCAAACATGGAATAAAAAATGTAGAACGGCACCATAGGATATGCACTTGTGCTGTAAGACGTGGCTGCGGCCAACCAGGCGGAAAATGCGCCCGCCTCGTTAATGCCCTCCTCCAGAATCTGCCCCTTGATGTCCTCTTTGTAATACATCATCTGTCCGGCATCTTGTGGCGTGTAGCGCTGGCCTACCGAAGAATAAATACCGAGCTGTCGAAACATACCTTCCATGCCAAACGTACGCGCTTCGTCCGGCACGATTGGCACCACTCGCTGCCCAATATCGGCGTCCTTTACCAAACTGGACAGCATACGCACAAAGGCCATCGTGGTAGAAACTTCTCGCGCACCACTGCTCTTAAGCTGATTGCCGAAGGCCGTCAGCGGTGGTGTCTCGAGTAAATCCATGGCTGCGCGTCGCCTAGGCAGCAGACCGCCCAGGGCCTGCCTTCGCTCAAGCATATAGCGCATCTCTGGACTGTCTGCCGGCGGACGATAATACGGCACATTTTCTAACTCGGCATCACTAATAGGAATATCAAAGCGGTCCCGAAACGCCTTGAGACTTTTTATGTCGAGTTTTTTCAGGGCGTGAGTTTCATTGTTCGCCTGGCCGGCTTCACCTGTACCGTAACCCTTCACCGTCATTGCCAGAATCACGGTGGGACGTTCATGCTCTCCAACAGCCGCGGCATAGGCTGCATATACTTTATAGGGATCGTGCCCACCTCGGTTGAGGTACATGATATCGTCATCCGACAAGTCGGCCACCAGCTCCAGAAGTTCAGGATACTTACCGAAGAAGTGCTCTCTAGTATAGGCTCCGCCATTGAACTTGTAGTTTTGTAACTCGCCGTCACAGACTTCATCCATACGTTTCTGTAGCAGGCCGGTTGTATCTTTCTCCAGCAGACGGTCCCACTTGCGACCCCAGATCACCTTGATCACATTCCAGCCTGCGCCGCGGAAAATTCCTTCCAGCTCCTGAATAATTTTGCCATTGCCGCGCACCGGACCATCCAAGCGTTGCAAGTTGCAGTTGATCACAAAATTGAGATTACCCATCCCTTCGCGGCCAGCGAGCGATATAGCACCAAGGGACTCAGGCTCATCACACTCACCGTCGCCCATGAAGCACCAGACTTCTCTGTCGCCATGGTCGAGCAGACCGCGATCCTGCTGATACTTCATCACTCGCGCCTGATAAATGGCCTGTATCGGACCTAGCCCCATGGACACGGTGGGAAACTGCCAGTAGTCGGGCATCAGCCATGGATGCGGGTAGGATGACAGCCCATGACCACCCACCTCCCGCCGAAAGTTATCCAATTGTTCTTCCGTCAGTCGCTCTTCCAGATAAGAGCGCGCATACATACCTGGCGCACTGTGTCCTTGGTAAAACACCAGGTCTCCCGGGTGACCGCCCTCAGTACCCCGAAAGAAATGATTAAAGCCCACGTCATATAACGTGGCGCTGGAAGAAAAACTGGAAATATGGCCGCCCAGCCCCTCATCGTTATCATTACCGCGCATCACCATAGCGAGCGCATTCCAGCGCACCAACGAGCGAATCCGGCGCTCCATAAAGACATCACCGGGCATCATTTTTTCTTCGGAAGGCGCGATCGTATTAGAAAAGGGTGTGGTGATAGCGGAAGGCAGACGCAGACGGGCGTCGATTGCATGCTTGGACAACTCCAGCAGCAAAAAGGAAGCGCGTTCAGCACCTGCGTGTTTTACCACATCGTCGAGTGCATCAAGCCACTCGCGGGTTTCCGGGGGGTTTAAGTCTTCCTTCATATCAGCTCAAGCTCCTGTGAAACAGCAGGACGAGTCACGCTCAGCCCTTAATAAATTCTAAAATAGAACTTAGTTAGCTATAACACTGAACACAGCCAAACCAAGCCTCGCTTGAATGACCATAACAGATTCGAGATGCGATGCTAGACTCGTCAAGCGTGTGGTGATGATACCGAAGCCGTTTGCATAAATCTATTCAGTTCCATATTAGAACCACTTAATCGCCTTACTGTCCGCCCGTTATATCCCAATGGCGAGGCCGCAACCGCTAAGGCGCTTTTACCTACTAGGCCTTACTCTCGGATATACGTGGCATGACCACGCTGAATGGCTTTGGCTGAGTTGTAACGGTCAAAATCGCCTTCTGGAAGAATACCCTGGCTACCCGGCGCGACCACTTGCAACGAGTGACGCTGCGCTAGAAAGACTCGCTCGTAGTAGACCCGCCAGCTGTCCAGAGTGATGGCCTCTACGGCTGTTGCCAGCGTCTGGCGCCCAGCGAAGCTCAGATCCTGGCGCGCAATGGCTTGCCAAAAATACTCGCCTCGCTCCGCTAAGTTTTTATCCGGCCGCAAAATATCACTGACCAGCGACACTTTGTGGCGCTCAAATTGTGCCCTGTCCAGTTGTGGCTCCACGCTCAGCATAAAATTGTTCATTGCCACTGCGACAGCATTGGCGTCTGCAACTGGGGACTGCACCAGCATTAGCAAGCCCGGTACCTGTAATCGGGAAAAACTGGAGGCCCCGACAACATAGCCCAACTGCTGCTCGGTGCGCAATTCCTGAAAAAAACCTGACGACATAATTTGGGCTGTCAAGGCAGTCGCTGCCCTGTCATGCCAACTATCCCCTTCTCCCTGCAGATACCACGCAACTACTGAATCATCGTGAGGAACATCCACGACGTATTGGGCTGACTCGCCAGCAGCCAGCTTCAACACCCTGCGCCCGGGCAACGTTGGCGCTGCATCGATACTCACAATACCCTGCAACATCGCCGATAATTGTGTTACCTCGCCAGGCTGGTAGTTCCCGTAGATCAATACTTCGGCGGAAGCACTGCGCCAGAATTCGCGGATATACCCGTCAAGTTGACTCAAGTCTGTTGTCTCAAGAACCGAAATCAGCGCCTTCTCGCCCCATTGACCGTAAAGCAGACTTTCATTTAAATCATCAATAATTTGGCGACTAGGCCGTTGGGCGATGGCGTTTTTCAAGCTCCGTATCATGTCACTGCGAATATCATCAAAACGGCGCTGACTAAATTTAGGTTCGACGATGCTGTCTAACAAACGCTTTAGTAACAATGTCTGCTTGTCACTGTAACCACCCACCCGCAAACCGATACCTTGGGCATGCTTGTAGAAATCAAAACTCATTCCCGCCAATTGGGCGGGATAGGCAAACTCGTTCACCTGGTCAGTGAGTAATGCTGCGTAGAGCGCTCCTCGCGCTGTTTGCTCGGGCGCTTGGCCCACCTCGGGCGAACGAAAATTGATATACGTTAGCCCTCTAGGAACCCGGAACTGGTCGTCCGGCATGAACCAAATTTTTTGCCTGTTAGATTGCAGCGCGAGCTGCGGCACCTTCGGCATATTCGCAGGCACCTCCACCAATGACACATCCTCTGCAATGAATTCGTTGGGTGCGGGGAGATGCAGCGTATCCGCACCCTTGTCACTCCCAGGCTTGGTGACGCGATTAACATCGAACGCTTGCTGCGAATAGGGTACTTGGTAATACTTGGAGACCTTATCGCCCACAACAGCCTGGTCACTAAACGTCACCAGCGCATTATCGGGTCGAAGCTGTTGCAGCAGTTCCGCCAGAATCACCTCGTCATAACCCGTCATCATATAGGGGCCACGCAAAATATCCTGCGCCGCGTAATACTGCATACCACTGGCCACGGCACTCACATAGCGCATGGGACTGTTCTGCTCCCGAAAGCGAAAACTAAGGTCTGCCAGCCTTGCTTGCTCGATGTAGAGCCAATCCTGAGGACCTTCTTGACGCAACATATCTGCGTAGGCAAAAAGCAATTGCAACACCCGATCCGGGTCTGCTGCGCCCTTTTCCGTCAATGAGATATTAACGCTAAAGAGAGCCCCACCGCGCCACGCCAGACCCTGACCTGCGGATAAGCCCTCCGCCAAACCTTCCTGTTTAAGAGCAGATAACAAACTGCCCTCTCCCTCATGGCCGATCAGATTGCCTAAATACACCTCCGGCTTCACATGATACTGGGCACGGTAATCAGGAAGCGGAAAGGACACACTCAATTTGCGCTGCGTAGCCAACGGTTGTACCTGTAAGAACAGGGGTAAACTATCGGACACGAATAAGGGCTCGGCAATAGTTTTACGCTCTAAAAAGCGATTCGGTATCTGACTGAACAAGGGGCCTGTCAACGCCTCCAATTCGTCAAGCGACTGAGAACCTAGCACCACCAGACGCATCACATTGGCCGAGTAGTGTGTGTTGTAAAACCGAATCAGATCGTCCCGAATCTCCGACTCAGGCCGGTCAGCAAGCGTATTCAGTGCGCCCACCGAAAATTGACTGTAAGGATGGTCCTGATTGAACACCTCCTGCAACACATCGAGCTCGCGACGACTATCGCTCTTTAACCCCATTTGATATTCAGCCTCAACCGCGTTTTTTTCGCGCTCGACATATTCCGCATCAAAGCGGGGCGCAATAAAGAACTGGGCAAACCGGTCAAGCGCCACCGGCAAATCAGCGCTGTTGACGTCAAAGAAGTAATTGGTATTCTCAAAGCTGGTATAGGCATTGCGGCTGCCTCCATGCTCGGTAATAAAACGCCCGTATTCGGCCGCGTCAGGGTATTTTTCGGTGCCCAGAAACAACATATGCTCGAGGAAATGAGCGAGGCCTGCGCGACCGCGCGGGTTATCCCCGCTACCCACCAAAATATCCAGCGCAGCGGCAGCTTTCGGGGCATCCGGATCAGAAATCAGCAACACCTCCAGACTGTTATCTAACGTTAGCAGTCGATAGGTGTAATCGTCATTCGGACTCGTGGCAGGCTGCGGCCCTAATGGCACAGTGGTGACACAGGACGTGAGTAGCAAGACACTAAAAGCAAACGCCAGAGCTTTTAAACTGTGACGGAAATTCAACGCGGACATCAGAAACTCCATGAGATTTACGTGAGCGGGTCAGCCTCAGAAACAACCTGCTCTGAGGTAGGCCAAGCATTAATAATAGCCTTGACTAGGGTCGCCAGCGGTATCGCAAAAAAGACACCCCATAAACCCCAAATTCCGCCAAAAAATAGCACAGCTAAGATGATAGCGACCGGGTGCAGGTTCACCGCCTCCGAGAACAAAAATGGCACCAGCACGTTACCATCCAATAGCTGGATAATCATATAGACCGCAAACATGTAATAAAATTCACCGGTAAATCCCCACTGGAAAAACCCCACCATGACTACCGGCACAGTGACGAGCGCAGCGCCGATATAAGGAATAATGACCGAAAGCCCTACCAATAAACCCAACAATGCCGCGTAGGCCACTCCCAACCAGGTAAACGCAAAATAGGTGACAGAACCCACTATCAGTATTTCAAGTACCTTGCCGCGCGCATAATTCGAAAACTGCTCATTCATTTCTGTCCAGATACGCCGCAACAAAGGTCGTTCAGCGGGAAGAAATCCCCCCAACCAATCGAGAAGTTTTTCTCGATCCTTAAGAAAAAAGAACACCAGCATCGGTATCAGTACCAAATAGACCAGCACCGTTAGAATACCGGGAATTGATGCCAGTGTGCTCGTGACTGCGACCTGACCTAATCCCGCGAATTCTGTTTGCGCAACACTAATGAGTTCCATGAATTGCTCTTTGCTAACAATATCGGGATAGCGTTCAGACAGAACACCTAGAAATTGTTGTGCCTGGTCCAGCATCCGAGGCATTTCACCCACCAGGCTCAGTAATTGGCGCCACACCAGCGGCAACAGAGCGAAGCTAAAACCGAAAAAGATGCCAACAAATGCTAGATACGATACGGCGACACCAAGCCACTGGGGCAATCCGTAGCGCTGAAGCCGCCCCGAGACACCTTGCGCGAGATAGGCCAGTACAACAGCCGCAACCACAGGCTTGAGGATATCGCCTATGGTCATGAACAAAGCAACAGCTATCGCCAGGAACACCAATACCAGGACCGACTCTTCCTCAGACAGGTAGCGTTTGTACCATTTCTTGAAAATATCCAGCATAAATTGTCCGTCACGTTATCAGTGCTCTGGCGTGCTAGAGCGCTCTGTCAGATATCTGCTTATTATACTGTCGAAGTCACCATAATTGCTTGAGCAACAACGCCATTTTGACAACTATATCCGTTCTGCCAAACGAGCCTAGCGTCCCGGAATGTCACTGTTTTTCCATCAGGTAGCTGTAAACACCATCGATCTCATCGCTATCAAGCAGCACATGGCCCGACTGCTCCGCAAAAACACGAAAGTCCCTCACAGAACTCTGATCGGTCGCCAGCACGCGCAGCCTCTGGCCAACACACATACTATTCAGTGCCCGTTTGGCTTTCAACAGAGGCATTGGGCAAGCCAACCCTCTAGCGTCCACTTCTACCACATTCAACTCTATCACCGCCGTAAATATCCAACACTATTGGGCCCATGCCTTAGCTGTGCGACTTTGTGAAACCAACAATGTAAGCCCTGATACCTTGCAAATTATACGCCCTTAAAGACTGCCGCGCGCCGCTCTATAAAAGATTGGACGCCCTCATTGGCATCCTCGCTGGCCATGAGTCGCTGCTGCGTCGGGCCGAGTTCACGCACAGCCGCAGCAAAACCTTCCTCTACAAAGCGTCTCGACGAGGCCTTGGTGGCTTGAACGGCAAGAGGAGCTTGGGCCGCGATAACTGCGGCGATCTCCAGCGCACGTTCCAATTGTTTGCCAGCCGGAACGACCTCTTGCACAAAACCAATACGATAGGCTTCAGGGGCGTCGAACTCGTCGCTCGTTAGCAAATGGTACATGGCATTGCCCCATCCGCCGCGCTGTACGAAACGGATTGTGGCGCCGCCGGTAGCATGAATACCGCGTGCCGGCTCCAACTGGGAGAAACGACAATTGTCAGCGGCGATCACAATATCACCGGCCAATGCAAGTTCGATCCCGAAGGTGAAGGTGATGCCCTGCACCGCGGTAATGATTGGTTTACGACAGGCACGGCCAAGCGCTATGGGATCCACTGGTTGCTCCGAGTTTTCCTTTATACTGCTCCCGTGTTGCATGCGTCCTGTCCACTTGGGAAGGTCGAGGCCCGCAGTAAAGTGGTCTCCGTGTCCGAAGAGGACACCTACGAAGAGGTCATCGCTTTCGTCTAGACGCGTAAACGCCTCAATAAGCTGCTTGGCCATGGTCGGCGTATAACCATTGTACTTTTCGGGTCGATTGAGGCCGATCAACAGTATGTGTCCGCGCTGCTCGACGCTGATGGAGCCCTCTGAGTCTGACATGGTGTGTCCTTGATAATGTATTTTAAAAGAAATGCCCATCCCAATGGGCGTGCAACGCTGCTCGGTTTGTTCGCGTAAACACCGACTTTACCGTTGGTAGTCACACGCCCTGTAGTTTGGCATTATTTAAGCGTAAATGTGTATTGCTAGTGAGCGCACGCCGCAGTTGCGTCAGGTTGACGCGCTTACCCAATCAGCCAAAATCTCTCGAATCCGCAGCCATCTAACCCCGCAGCGGAGACAAATCAGCTTTCACTACGGCGCTTGCACGGCTGTCGAGCGCCGGCCCAGCACGATAAGGCCTGCAGCGATCAGCATTTGTAGACCACCATAAAGCAACAGAGCAAATAGCACCGTGTCGCCGAGTGCCGCTGTTTGTGCCACCGCGGCAGGAAATAGCGTGGCCTTGATAA
>JAPKBI010000379.1 GCA_028823475.1 Halioglobus sp.
TGCCGCCTTTAATGAACAGCACTGGCCCCGAATACGACTGCTCAACCGACGGCGCTGCCAGCATTGATGAGTAGGATCTCCTGAGGCCCTGTAAATCAAAACGCCAGCGCAATATTCCCTCGGCATCATGCCGTAGGCTCATTAACAAGAACTGTATCAGCGCGTCCCCTTTTAAATGCTGCGCCATTAGGTCAGCAGCTTGCCGGCGACTGGTGCAGTGTGCAGCATCTATTTCGCCAAGTGCAGCAAAAACAGCCTCGTGATGCGCCGAATACTGCACCGGGGCGATATCCGCCACCACCAGCGACTCGACCCGCTGTGGATGCTGCAGGGCTAATTGCATAGCTACTTTGCCCCCCAAGGAATGACCTACTAGATGAGCCTGAGCTATTCCGGCTGTATCCATCCAGTGCTGCACGCGCTCCGACATTGCCGATAAACTCGGATTTTTCAGCCATTCGGATCGTCCGTGACTGGGCAGGTCGACACTAAACACGGTGAACTTATCGCACAACACGCGCGCTAATCCACCCAAGTTCCCTCCCGCGCCAAACAGGCCATGCAACAACATCACCGCGGGACCATGTCCTACCTGCTTCACATACAAATCCAGCGCCATTTAACATCGTGTCCTGCAATAGATTTTGGTACCATGCCTCGCAGTATAACAATAGGGAGTTAAGCATGCGTCAATTACACATTTTTGGCCGATACGGTGTTTTTTTTGTTTATGCTGCTCTGCTAAGCGCCTGCAGCGGGACACCGACCTACAATCCCACTGTTTTTCCTGCTTCGATCGACCAGGAGCGCCTCGATGCACAGCCGATGAAAACCGTCGTCATCGCGCATGTAGATCTCGGTTCACAGTCACGCAACTATCTGGAAAAAGAAGCCCCACGCATCGACGCGCAGGTAGTAGAGTATCTCAAGGAAAATGGTTTTACTGTCCTGCCGCAGCGTGAGTTTGAGCAACGTTGGAATACTGCCGTGCGCGCCTTTGGCAATCCGGTGGACCCAACCAGCGGCAAGGTTAACACCAAGACGTTTGCCCAGATCATGCACCGCGTGCGCGACGAAATGGTCGAGAGTTCAAACATCGATGGCTTTATATTTACTGACCTAGTGGAAGTCCAAGAATCGTTCAGTGGTGGCATGAAACATCTGGCGCGCTGGGATGGCGTGACCCGTGCGCCCACCATGCAGGGGCCCGGTGATGGCGTTAGCGCTAATTTTGACTGGAGCATGATGGCCGCAATGGTCTCTTTGAAAGTGACTATCTACGACGCAGAATTGAAACCTGTGTTTCACGGTCGCGGTGGAATTGATGCCACCGATGCGATTGACAGCCGCTCAACCAAAGGGCGGTACATACGGCGCCGCAATATTCTGGAAAACGAAAGTAACATAATGGAAGGCATACAACTCGCCTTCTACCCACTCATCGAGATGGAAAACTGGCCAGGAAACCCCTAAAGATCACTCTCTGAGTATCGAAACAGCACCATGAACAAAAAACTATTATTAATTCTAGGTTTTTTTCTGGCAGTTTTCATCGTCTATTTTTGGCCTTCATCGCCGCAGCCAATAGTGAAAACTCCAAACGCGGGCGCCGAACGCGACATTCAAAACGGCACCGTCATCGGCAGCGAAGATGCTAACAACACCTATGTTTGGCTCGGCATTCCATTTGCCGCGCCGCCAATCGCAAATCTGCGCTGGCGTTCGCCACAGCCGGCAAAGCCTTGGACACAAACCCTCAAAACAACCGCGTTTCGTGATGCTTGTGTGCAGTTATCGGGCCCACTTGATGGCCTCCCAGACGACAGCGGTGCCGTTGTCGGCAATGAGGATTGCCTGTATCTCAATATCTGGTCACCCCGTGACAACAGCAGCGCGATTCCAGATAAGCTTCCGGTTATGGTGTGGATACACGGTGGCGGCAACACCATCGGTACGGCCAACACGTATAACGCCAGCTTGCTAGCAGGTAACGAACAGGTCATCGTGGTCACCATCAACTATCGACTGGGATTTTTCGGCTGGATGAGTCATCCTGCGCTGCGCACCCCCGACCGCGACGCACTGGATGCCAGCGGCAACTACGCCAATCTCGACATGATAGCGGCACTGCAGTGGGTGTCTGATAACATCGCCAACTTTGGCGGCGACCGCAATAATGTCACTATTTTTGGTGAGTCCGCCGGTGGCCGCAATGTGTTCTCGTTAATGGCATCGCCACTGGCAAAGGGGCTATTCCATCGAGCAATTGCACAAAGTGGCTCAGTGGGCACTACGCCCCTGTGGCGCGCCGAAAACTTTCATGACGATGCCCGTCCAGGACAAGTACTCAGTTCTCGTGAATGGCTGGCGCTGCAGCTGAAAAATGCAGGTCGTGCCAGTGACAGCAGTGCTGCCCGTGCCGCACAGATGTTGATGTCTGAAGAGGAAACGCGTGACTTCATGTATTCGCGCAGTGCGCAAGAAATCCTCGAGGGTGTATCAGGCGGTGCAGGTATGTATCAAGCGCCGCAGAGTTTTCGTGATGGCACCGTACTGCCCAAAGACACATTGTATAAAGTATTCAGTGATCCCTCGCGTTACAACAGTGTGCCACTGATCACAGGAACGAATCGAGACGAGGCGAAATTATTCCTGGCACAAGATCCCGAATTCGTCGAACTGCGCTTCGGCTTTCTGCCGCGCGTCAAAGACCTGCAGGCATATAACGAACTCACCGCTTACCTCAGTGACAGTTGGAAAGCGATGGCGGTAGATGGTATCGCCGACATTATTGCCGCCAATAGTTCAGAGCCAGTTTTTGCCTATCGCTGGGACTGGGATGAGG
>JAPKBI010000380.1 GCA_028823475.1 Halioglobus sp.
CGATGACGAAGCGAAAAGTACACAACCTGCGATTAGCGCGCTAGACTGGAGAAGTCACTGGCAGAAAAGTGTCTCTTAGAAAACGGGCTGATTGGTCCCAAATGGTCTGACGACGTACAGTCAGTAGCCTGGGAAGTCCAGTTTTCAATTAGGGTTTAACTGATTCAAATATTACAAGATAGTTATCGAGTCGCCGAATCAGACCATCTGAACCAAAATATTGATGTATGTCTCCATGTGAATCCCTTATATTGCCACGTGGCCCCTCCCTATTATTAGCAACATTCGGGTCTCCTATACGCCCTCTTGCATACGTCAACTTGGCTTTAGACTGCGGCATGGAATTTAGTTGAATCCGAATTCTATTATCCGAAATAACTGTCACTGATTCGATGATATCCAAAACTGAACTGTTATTTTCGTCCCATATATCAAACCCATAATTAGGCGCCTCTGCTACTACCGAATCATCAATGACCAAGGGGCCATAAGGCACATGTAGAGTCACATCTATAAACTGACCTGTCCATGTTACTGCCGTGGGTTGTAGTGGAAGCCATTGAATATTGTCATGTAAGACAGTTTTCAACACTCTTCCATAGTATTTTCCCAACATTAGCGAGCCATCAGCTGTTAGATGAAGATTATCGTCAGCATACTCAAGATGGTACATTGGAGTGGAAAGATAAATATTGGAATTGGTGTCTGCGGCATCCTTGATGGCTAGTGCAATATAAGGACTATCCTGCTCATAACGTCTGTGTGCTGCTAGTTGATTGCTTACCAGAATAGGGTTTTTGGCTTGATTGGTGATTGCAGATACGTCTGTATTAAAATCATCATGCATCTGTAAAAGTAACTCAGCATATGTAGTCCGTGATGTTTTCCAAAGATAATCGGACTCTCCCTGAGACCAAGTCATCGCTTTGACATCATAGGTCATATCGTCATCATTGGTTAATATCATGGCAGCCGTAACCTGGTTCATCATTATTTTCCATCGAGTTGTTCCCCGATTGAGAGATGAGATTGGTGATCCGCCTCGTCCGGGCGCTGAACCAATATAAGCAAATTTCTGATTTTGCGACAGAATATTATTTTCAAGCTCGATCAACTCAACAAGATAATTGGCAGTTCCCGCAGTTGGCGTTTCACCATGCAAAATGCGAATGGCATCAGATTCAACTAAGGGAAGCAGCGCGTCGGGTGAAGATCCGTCCGGTATAAGGCTGGCGAGCACGCCTTCAGAGAACATTAAGTTATTGTAGGGTTGAAATGTCGAGATGATAGGAAGCGAAAATGCTCCTGTGGATAAGGACTGGCCGTAGGTAAAAATATGCGAGTAACCGATTGTTACGTCAGGTACAGGCGGGGCTGTGGGTGTATCATTCCCGCTGGAACCGCCTCCACCTCCACACGAAGTTAGAATAATTACAAAAATGAGAAAGCCAGATTGACTGGCCGCCTTGGCCATAGACCTTCCAACCCTGTGCGCCATCAAAGTATGTCGCCGCGGTCGATGGCGATAACGCAGAGAGTAAAGCTGGTAACTACACCTGTCATTTCCTGCATAATTCAGTTCCTACAACGTTCGCCTACGAGTGGGGCGGCATTATTAGCGCGGCTGTTAGTAAGGTGATCTTCTTCACTGCCAACCTTGACTGCTGGTCTGCCTACGATAATCGTAGAAGGTTTTGGCACGAGGGCCGCCAATCGCGTACTGAAGTCCACGGGTTCGAATGTTACCCGGGCTATTCCGTCCCGGTAAGGCGTCTTCAGGGTATGAAGAATCCTAACAGAGCTGCGGCTAGACGGGTATCGAGCATTTTGAATAGTCGAGGCATTGAGAACGCCCAAGACGGCATCGAGAGCCGCTCGACGAAGCCTGCGGAGGTCCACATCGTTTTACCAACACGAGCATGTGCCCTGACAGCAGTCGACACCGCGCGCTTATTTCGCTCGCACGAGTTCTGGCAGAGTCTGTCCTTTTGGAATAAATTTCAATGCCAGCCCGTTGTTGCAATAGCGCTTCCCGGTGGGCGGTGGACCATCATCAAAAACATGCCCCTGATGACCGCCGCAGCGTGCACAGTGGTACTCTGTGCGAGGCAATATCAGCTTAAAGTCTTTTTTAATGCCGATGCTATCAGCGGATATCGGCTTCCAAAAGCTGGGCCAGCCAGTGCGGCTATCGTACTTAGTTGCAGACGAAAACAGCGGGAGATTGCAGCCAGCGCACGTATACGTGCCCGCACTCTTCTCTTCGTTAAGAGGGCTAGAGCCAGAAGGCTCGGTGGCATCATTGCGCAACACCTGAAAACGATCATCCGGCAGTAGCGTGTGCCATTGCGCTTCAGACAGCTGCAATGGAAATGTGTTTTGGCTGCCGCCAGCGCTGCAGGCCGCCAAGGGCAGTGTCGCGCCAACGCCAAATAGCGTCAGCGCGTTACAAAAAATTCTCCGGTTCAAAATACGTTCTCCGATGTGTGAAGGTCTGTTGTAGTTTATACTTAGTCAACGCCTAGTGTCTTAAAGTTCACTCTTGAGGGTACTGACACGTTAACTTGTTTTTGCTCAAAAAATGAATATTCAAAGTAGATAATTCAGACAATTGATACTCAAAGTGGAGCGCTGACAAGCATTTCTGGCCAATAGAGCTCCCTTTGTTTAGCTCCAGCCCATGTCTTCGAATTAACTTGTCAGTACCAACCAACCAGGCAGGTCTTGGGTTCTTTCTGCGCGTGGGTGACCATTATAGGGTCTACTTGCCACAAGCGGCGTTTTCGGCGGCGGCAGAGACTAAAACGGCAACATCTCACGTTACTCTCCCCGCCAGTTTTG
>JAPKBI010000381.1 GCA_028823475.1 Halioglobus sp.
TCCTCGTTTTTCAGTGATGCTGGCTGGCACACGGTTAGGCCGGCGAGCTCTGCCATTTGCTTTACCGGGCTAGCGTGCAGCTTGCGCCCTCTTCCCGCGGGCCGGTCTGGCTGTGTGTACACGGCAAGAATGTGGTGTTTACTCGCGATAAGACGCTCTAGATGAGAGGCGGCAAAACCAGGCGTGCCGGCGAATAGGATGCGTAAAGGGGAGGCTGACATAGTCTTCAGACGCGCTGGCGCTGGTCTTTTTCCAGCTTCCTACGAATACGTTGTCGCTTCAAGGGCGATAGATAATCGACGAACAACTTTCCGTTCAGGTGGTCAATTTCGTGTTGCAGGCAGACGGCTGCGAGGCCTTCCAGTTCGCAGGTGAAAGGTTCGCCGTCACGACCCAGCGCGGTGACAGTCACTTTTTGTGGGCGACTAACCGTTTCATAAAATCCGGGAACAGACAGGCAACCTTCATCATATTCATCCAGCTCGGGGTTCAACACAGACAGCTCAGGGTTGAGAAACACCATTGGTGCTGTTTTATCTTCGGAGACATCCATCACCAACAATCGCTGATGGATATTCACTTGCGTGGCAGCCAGACCGATACCGGGGGCGGCATACATCGTCTCGAGCATATCGTCGATAAGCGTGCGAGTGGCTCTAGTGACGCGCTCAACGGGACTGGCCTTTTTACGGAGCCGAGGGTCGGGGAATTCGAGTATTTCCAGTACTGCCATGAGCTTGAATGTCCATCTGGTCGTCAGAAGTGGCTTAAATTGGCTGCGTGAATTAATAACATTTGGGCTTGCCAGCTCTAAAACGCAGCAGCAAACTGTTCTTATTATACAGGTTGTCATTAAAGGCAGGCTAGCGTCGCAGAGACGGAACATCTCATACCTGTTGGGAAACTCCGTGGAGGCAGGTCGCAGTTGCCGTGTATCGCGGTGCGACGGTTGCGTAATAACACTGCTATGCAGACAAAGCCGGCGCGAGTAGAGTGCCGATTATTTTAAAATGATAAATAACAACTAGGCCAGACAGGGACGCAAAATAATGAAAATAAAGCCACTATCGGTTTGTTTGCTTCTAGCGTCACTGCTGTTTAGCAGCTGGATGCAGGCGGCGGTAGAGCTCAACGATGACGTGCCAGATACGTATAGTGTTAAAAAGGGCGACACCCTCTGGGGTATTTCTGGCCTGTATTTGAAGGAGCCTTGGCTTTGGCCTGAGTTGTGGGACGCCAACCCACAGATCGATAACCCACACCTGATTTACCCGGGGGATGAACTCTATTTGGTGTGGATTGATGGTCATCCTCGCCTGCGTCTGCGTCGGGGCCGAGAGGTCAAGCTCAGCCCTAATATGCGTGTGAGCCCTCTGAATCTTGCGATTCCTGCAATCCCTCTTGACCAAATCGGCCCTTGGTTAAGGCGCAATCGGGTGATGGATGCACAGGAAATTAAAAACTCAGCGTATATCGTCGCCGCTGGCGATCGAGCTTTGCTTGCCGGGCCTGGGGACACTATTTTTGGTCGTGGCCCGTTTCCTGACGGCGAGCGTGCTTACGCGATCTACCGCGCAGGTCAGAGTTACATCGATCCGGTGACCAAAGAGTTTTTGGGTTACGAGGTTATTGATGTTGGCAACGCCAAATTGCTCAGCAGTAACCGGGACGAAGTCACTGAGCTGCAGGTCACTCGCATTGAAGAAGAGGTCCGCATTGGCGACCGATTGTTCCCGATAGAGGAGCGCATACTGGACGCGAGCTACCACCCACAGGCACCGGAGCAGGATATTGTTGGTGGTGTCATGATTGCCGTTGAAGGGGGCTTAACCCAGATCGGTGATATGAGTATCGTTGTGATCAATAAGGGTAAGCGGGATGGCCTACAAATTGGCAATGTAGTGGCAGTCTATCAAGCCGGGAAGCATTTATTCGATAAGATATCGCAAACGAATGTGGTGTTACCGGATACGCGTGCGGGCCTAGCGATGGTATTTGAGTCCTACGAAAAAGTCAGTTTCGCTATCATACTCAAGGCGACCCGGCCGCTGTCCATTTTTGACCTGATTAAACAACCGTGATGCATCAGCGATAGACCTAAAGCACTGCAATTAGCGGCTTCGTGTCCCGCATACACCTTACCGACATAACATCAAGGATGATGTATGAACGTTACCAAAGCAAAAGCGGCAGCTGAAGCTGTCGGTGCAATAGCGTTAGACATTGATGATAAGCGCTATCCTGCTCTGTTGAGAGCGATTCACGACCCCCCTCCATTATTGTATGTGCGTGGTGACCCCGCGGTGCTGCTAGACGCGCAATTGGCGGTGGTAGGTAGTCGTCGCGCCAGTTCCGCTGGCATGCGGCTGGCTCAGACTTTGAGCGGCCAATTGGTGAGGACGGGGTTGCATGTTTGTTCAGGCATGGCGCTTGGTGTTGATAGCGCGGCGCATCTGGGTGCGCTTGAAGCCGGCGGCAAAAGTGTTGCTGTTATGGCCACAGGCATAGATGCGGTTTATCCTCGGCGTCATCAGGCGCTGGCGCGCCAGCTGGAGCAGGCAGGCTGCCTCGTGACGGAGTTTCCTCCAGGTACGCCTCCGCTGCGGCACAATTTTCCCAAACGCAATCGTATTATCAGCGGTCTATCTTTGGGGGTGTTGGTTATTGAGGCGGCGTTGCCCAGTGGCTCTTTGATAACCGCGGGAACCGCGATGGAGCAAGGCCGTGAGGTCTTTGCCCTGCCCTGGTCCATGCTCCATGATGGCGGGCGGGGTTGTCTTAAATTGATTCGAGACGGGGCTAAGATGGTGCAAGAGGTCAATGATATCCTCGA
>JAPKBI010000382.1 GCA_028823475.1 Halioglobus sp.
TGCCACTCCGGCAGCGGCAAATCTTGTGCGCGCAGACGATAGGCGCAAGTACTGGGGAGCCAATTTAGCGTATCCAAATCCGCAGGACGCAAATCAATACAATTTGACACGAGTATTGAACGGTTTTCATAGTCCGTACATTGGCAGGTTTTCTCCTGGAGATACCGGCATCGGACCTTGGTATACGCAATTTCTCCACTGTCTTCATCCTCCAACTTATGCAGGCAACACTTGGCACAACCATCACATAACGCCTCCCACTGCACAGTGCTGAGTTCGTCCAGTGATTTTTCATGCCACCAGTCAGCCACGCCCATTGTCCCGCGCGAATAACTCTGCCGCCGTCGGAGGCATCTGCAAATAGAACCCCTGCGTCTTAATGTCTGCAAGGACCACGGCGACATTCGCTCTGGCAAGCACTTTTTCAGGTGTGAGTAGCAAGACCATGACGGGCGTTGGCTCGCCGAACTGAGCCATCAGTGCATCTGGTATGTCTTGTAATCCACGAGACTTGTCGACATACAGGTACATTTCCTGTTTTCGCGAACTCCTGAACACCTGACAGACTAATCTCACCCCGAGACCCTCGCTAAAGACTGCCTCAATACGACGAAAATCGCCTCTTTACGCCACCCTAGCCAGTGGGCCGGCAATTCAAAAACGTCTCCTTTAGCCTCACGTAACAACAGTTCATAGTCTTTGCTGTAGACAAGCACCTCAGGAGCGACGGCCAATGTAACCGCGATTTCACGCACCTCGGCTTTGAGCTTCTTCACTTGATCTCGCTGAGTCGCATCCAGTGGAAGCGGCAACTTCGCAGGTAAATCCAAGTCGGGAACCTCCCGATGGGCTGTCAGAAGAGCCAACAACTCCTCTCCATGGCGACGTACAACAGGCGACGGCAGGCCGACGTCATCCCTGAGCGCATTCGCCGTACGAGGATCTTCCACAGCTAGCTTTAAACACGCCTGATCATCAATAATCCATGACCGAGGTTTATTCCTGCTCCTGGCGGTCTCTTCGCGCCATCGACAAACCGCAATCAAGGCCCCAAGCTGCCTCGAATTTAATTTCCAGGCAGTTTTAATACGCGTATGAAGTTTGTACACATCTGTGCCTAAAACACTGATTGCATCTCTACCATCTGCCAGAACCCAGTGCAGCTTCTCCTGTCGCACACACTGCTCGTTAAGCTCACGCCACACCAGCAGCAACCAAGTAACGTCCAGTCCCGCATAATCACACTGAGACTCAGTGAGCGGCCGCTGCAACCAGTCAGAGCGTGTCTCCCCTTTAGGCAAATCCACGGCACAGATATCCTGAACGAGTGCGCGATAGCCCAAACCAAACCCTCGATCCAATAACGCCGCCGCACGCTGAGTATCGAATAAGGGCTGCGGCAACACACCGAGCCAACGTTGAAATACTTCAAGATCTTCACTCGCAGAGTGAAGGACCTTGAGCACGTCGGGATTAGTCATTAGTGCCGCTAAAGGCTCAGGGCTATCTATATTTAGGGGGTCGATCAACCACGCCATATCACTGCCTGAATCACCAGTGGCGAAACACAATTGCACCAGCGCGACTTCGGGGTAAAAAGTGTTACGTCGCATAAATTCAGTATCAACGATCACCACATCGCAACTTGACTCCTGCTCGATCAAACGTCGAAGAGCTTCACTTGACTCAATGAGTTGCCATTGCATATTTCAGTCCACCAGCCGCCGCCCGGACAGGGCGTGTGCCAAAGTCGAGCCATCAACGTATTCCAATTCACCTCCCAGCGGAACCCCATGAGCGATGCGTGAAACCCCAACGCCCAGCGGCTGCAACATGTCAGCGACATAGTAGGCGGTGGCCTCTCCTTCTACCGTTGGATTGGTCGCCAGAATAACCTCCCCAACACCCTCATCAATGACGCGCTGTTGTAAATCTTCTAGGCCAATCTCTGCTGGACCAACACCATCTATGGGCGATAAATGGCCCATCAAGACAAAGTATAGACCACGAAAACTGCCACTTTGCTCTATCGCCAGCACGTCGGCAGGAGTCTCCACAACACATACCACACTGGCATCACGTTTTAGGTCGGAACACAATTCACAAACTTCAAGCTCAGTGAAGTTACGGCATAGACTGCAGTGACCAATCTTCTCAACGGCGTCACGCAATGCCGCAGCCAATGCCAGCGCACCCTCGCGATCTCGTTCCAGTAGATGCAGCGTCATGCGCTGCGCAGACTTAGGGCCGACGCTAGGAAGACAGCGCAAAGCATCCATCAGATCTTGCAGGGACGGGCTAAATTTCATTGTGCTGACTGCAAACTTTCAAAACGGCATCTTGAAGCCAGCGGGAAGGTTCAATCCCGAGGCCAGACCTGACATTGCGTCTCGATTACGCGCTTCCACTTTGCGTACCGCGTCGTTGACGGCGGCGGCCAGTAAATCTTCCAACACTTCCTTATCCTCCAAGAAAACCGAATCATCGATAGATACACGTTTAATATCATGTCGCCCGGTCATAACCACACACACGAGACCTGCCCCAGCCTCGCCTTGTACTTCGGCCGTCGCCAATTCATCCTGTGCTTTTTTCAGCTCGGCCTGCATGTTCTGCGCCTGCTGCATGAGCTCCGAAATATCACCCTTCATCTGTCGTCCTCATAATTTTCTCAAACATCTGTGGGATGGATGGACGAGTGGTCCAGTTCACCATCGAACCGATTGATCAACGCCTGCAACTGCGAATCGCCCTCAATAGATACAACCGCCTCTGCCTGCCTCCGCTCGGCCAGCCGCATAGTTCGCATTGCAGGAGTCTCTCC
>JAPKBI010000383.1 GCA_028823475.1 Halioglobus sp.
CAGCCATCTCTTGGTTAACATCTGCCCATAGATCTATCCGGGAAGTATCAAGTGGTTCGAGCAACCCAGCCTCATGCCATTTAGATACGGATTGGCTGCAGGGATGAGACACATCTGCCTTAAAGCCAGCGCGCAATTTTTGAAAGGCCTCTTCCTCTTCCCCAAAGAAAGCAAAGGTGGGTGAGCCGCCGTGTTGGGTCACATATTTTTGGAAAAAGCCTTCATCTTCATAGCCTGACCAGTCAAACACAACTAATCCGTCATCGGCCGCCATCGCAACGCTAGACAGCATGACTGTAGCAGTTGTGGCTAACAATATTTTACTAAGATTCATATTTTTTCTCCCTTGTCGGCGCATCGCCGTCACAAAATGTTAACCCAGCTTTTCAAATGCATCAAGAATTTCATTCAAAACCACTGATTTTCATTTTTAAGTTTTTTGGACCAAGCCACGGCTTGTGGTGAAATGCCACAATATTAAACTCCCTACAGGGGGCCCAATGCTCCATTCCTTATTGCTGCGCAAAAGCGCCTGATGCGGCAAAAAGGCATGCCTAAGGTGCAGGCTGGAGGCAAAAACTTAGCAGTGGTCAAAGACAATCATTCTACTTTATCTAGGACCAAAGCTCTGGATGGAAGTTTGTGGTTACTCCACCTAGCCGTCGATGTAATCTTCCATCGGTGGACAAGTACAGATGAGATTCCGGTCGCCATGCACATTATCCACGCGGTTTACAGGTACCCAATATTTATCACCTTTTAGGGTACCAGCGGGGTAGCAGGCTTGTTCTCTACTATAGGGCTTGTCCCAGTCCCCAATAAGATCTGCCACGGTATGCGGCGCGTTCTTAAGGGGGTTGTTTTCTTTGTCGCTTTTACCATCAATCACATCTTGGGCTTCGGCGCGTATTGATAGCATTGCGTCACAAAAACGGTCTAACTCTGCTTTTGGTTCAGACTCAGTGGGCTCTATCATTAATGTCCCAGTAACTGGCCAGCTCATTGTTGGTGCGTGAAATCCGCTGTCCATCAAACGCTTTGCGCAGTCGTCTACAGTTACATTTGCTGCATCTGCTAGGGGGCGAGTATCAATTATACACTCATGAGCCACGCGACCAGTTTTTGAGGTATACAGAATTTTAAAAGCACCCTCCAGCCGAGCCGCAATATAGTTCGCATTTAAAATTGCTACCTTAGTCGCTTGTGTCAGACCAGTGCCACCCATTAACAAAATGTATGCCCAACTTACTGGCAAAATAGATGGTGATCCGAAAGGTGCAGCCGAAACTGGCCCAACGCTACTGCCATACTCTGGGTGGCCTGGTAGATGCGAACTTAAGTGGGCCTTAACCCCGATTGGTCCCATGCCAGGTCCGCCACCGCCGTGAGGGATGCAGAAAGTTTTATGTAGGTTGAGATGCGATACATCACCTCCAATGTCACCAGGTCGCGAAAGCCCAACCATTGCGTTCATATTGGCTCCATCTATGTAAACTTGGCCACCGTTATCATGGGTAATCTTACAAACCTCTTGGACTGTCTCCTCAAATACGCCATGAGTGGAGGGGTAAGTAATCATGCAAGCAGCCAGATCTGCTTTGTGGAGTTCGGCTTTGGCTTTAAAGTCTGCTACATCAATATTTCCATCTTCATCTGATTGGATGACTATTACTTTGTAGCCAACCATCTGAGCAGACGCTGGATTGGTTCCATGTGCTGAAGTTGGAATTAAGCACACGTGACGGTGGCCCTCTCCTCTGGAGATGTGATAATTTCTAATTGTTAAAAGGCCCGCATATTCACCCTGTGCGCCAGAATTTGGCTGCTGGCTTATGGCATCATACCCAGTAATTTCGCATAGTTTGACGTTCAAGTCAGCAAACATTTCATGATACCCTTTGGCTTGATCTTTGGGTACAAACGGATGCAAATTTGAGAATTCAGGCCATGTAACGGGGATCATTTCAATAGTAGCATTCAACTTCATCGTACAGCTACCGAGAGGTATCATAGCTCTGTCCAACGCTAAATCTCGATCTGCTAACCGACGCATATAACGAGTAATCTCAGCTTCAGCGCGGTTTTGGTGGAAAATTGGGTGAGTGAGATATGTAGTCTCACGCAGCAGGGTTGAGGGCAATCGGTAGGCACGATTTACCTGACTGTCATCTTTCATGTCCCCACCAAAGGCATTCCAAACGGCCTCAATTGTCTCGGGCCTAGTTTGCTCATCTAGGGTGATTCCAACACGGTCATCGTTCACTTTACGTAAATTAATCCCGTTAGTTACTGCGGCGTTCATGATAACACCTTGAAGGTTGCCAACTTTCACAGTGATGGTGTCAAAAAATACAGCTGGCTGTACATCAAACCCCAGTGCCTCAAGTCCTTTTGCCAGCCGGCTTGTTTTACGGTGAACTGATTGAGCAATTGCCTTAATTCCGTCAGGGCCATGATAGACTGCGTACATAGAAGCTATGACGGCTAACAAAGCCTGAGCGGTACAGACATTTGAATTGGCTTTTTCACGTCTAATATGCTGTTCGCGGGTTTGGAGGGCTAACCTAAGCGCTTTGTTGCCACGACTATCCACAGACACGCCAATGATACGGCCTGGCATGCTGCGTTTGAATGCGTCACGAGTGGCCATATAGGCTGCATGTGGTCCGCCATAGCCCATGGGTACACCAAAGCGTTGAGTTGAGCCAATAGCTATATCTGCGCCCATTTCGCCTGGACTTTTTAACAAGGCTAACGCGAGGGGATCAGCTGCAATGATACCTAGAGCTTTATGGGCATGCAAAGACTCAATTTGAGGCGTAA
>JAPKBI010000384.1 GCA_028823475.1 Halioglobus sp.
CTCTCCCACTTCGACATGATAATTCTTCGACCCGGGTCAAGTTTGTCTTTGAGAGACTCACCTGCGATACAGCCGGGCGCACGCACAACCTGGCTGATGGTGCGTTTCACCGTGCAGTCGTAGTAATGCTCTAATCCCTGGGCGATCCGTCGTTCTATAAGTACCCTGATCATGGCCGCATAAGTCGCAGTAAGTTGGGCGGGGGATTATACTCAGCTGACCCTACAAGTATAGGTCCGTATTTACGGTCAAAATCGATATATAATCGGGTCAATTGAAAATATTTGCAGGTAATACTGCAATTTAACCTAATGCAGAGATCTAATGACACTCGAAGCTGACGTAGACATTGACGCCACTGGCCTTCGCTGCCCGGAACCTCTGATGGTGGTGCGTAATAAGCTGATGGATATGTCGTCGGGCCAGATCATTAAGATCACTGCAACCGACCCTTCAACCTCCTGGGATTTCCCGAATTTCTGCAAGTTCCTCAGCCATGAAATGGTTCATCAGGAAAACGAGGGTGATATCTACCTTTACTGGATAAAGAAGGGGTAGACCACCAGGTCATGTCATTAACCGTTCACCACTATTTCGCCTATGGCAGCAACATGAATCCTGACAGGGTCCGGCAGCGTAAAATGTCGTTCGAGTCCGCAGATTCGGGCCACCTGTTTGACTATTCGCTCAGGTTCAATAAGCGTTCTCTGAAGTATCCTGGCGCCGCCGCAGCCAATGTAATGGCAGTGGCCAAAGGGGTCACGGAGGGAGTGGTTTATCGGCTGGTTGACCCAATGCAGATCGAAATGATGGATCCCTACGAAGGTTATCCTGTCCTGTATACCCGAATCGCGCTACCGATTGTTACCAGGGCGGGTATTGTTGATGCGTGGGTATACATTGCCAATAAAGATCATGTCACTGAAGGACTGGCTCCTGCACGGTGGTATTTAAATCACTTGCTGGCGGGCAGGGATTATCTTTCAGTGCCGTATTTCGAGTCTCTTAGCCAAACAAAATGTTTGCATGATTCAGATATCGAGCCTGTTTGATGCTTGCTGAGCAGATTTGTGAAACTTTTAACCGATGCTTCGTACAGTCTCACACGAAGCTGGTAGGTGGTGCGTCCGAGCCCCTTTATGAACCTGGTAAGCAGGAAGCCCGTGTTTATTTTCGTGAGGATTATGCGTCAAGCGCGCTGCACGAAATAGCTCACTGGTGTATTGCGGGCGCCGACCGTCGCCAGCAACCTGATTATGGTTATTGGTACCGCGACACGCGAGACGTAAAGCAGCAACGCACCTTTGAAACCGTCGAAGTAAAACCGCAGGCGCTAGAGTGGATTTTTAGTGTGGCGGCGGGTATAGATTTTCGGGTGAGCTGCGATAATTTTGATGAAAGTACACTCGATATGAGTGGTTTCAGCGCCGAGGTGCATGCCGCGGTCATTGCCTGGCTGGATGGTTTGCCGCCCCGTGCAGAGCGATTTATTCACGCACTTGTTGCGCAAACGGGCAATCAACAGGCGCTGACAAGTGACACCTACAGGGAGCCGCCAAAATGAATGACGCCAGTACCAATGCTATCCCCGATAGCTACAGTACAGATCCCGGGTTTGATCCGGCAGAGGATCATACGGGTCCCTTTTACTACTGCGAGACTTCTGAAGGTTTCGACTGCCTGTTTCTACCCAAGGCAAAGAACTGTAACGTCAACGGGCTGGTCCACGGTGGCGTGCTGATGACATTTGCGGATTTTTCGCTGTGTATGGCTGCAACCAATCATTACAGAGAAGAGAGCTGTTCTACTATCAGCTTTAGTTCAGAATTTGTATCAGCCGCATCCAGAGGAGAGTTGATTCGCTGCTTGCCAAAAGTTATCAGAAAGACAGGTTCGCTGGTGTTCGTTAGTGGTGAGCTCGAAAGTAATGGTGACGTAGTGATGACCTTTAGTGCGGTAGTAAAAAGGTTGCGTGAGCGATGACAGAACCCTTATACCTGGTCGATGCTTCTATCTACATTTTCAGGGCTTACTTTTCCATTCCCGATACCTTCGTTGATAACAGGGGCGAGCCGGTTAATGCCGTGTATGGCTACACCAATTTTATGCTCGAGCTGCTAGAGAAGCAGCCGCAATATATATCCTTTGCGTTCGATGAAAGCCTGAACACCTGCTATCGCAATGATATCTATCCGGAGTACAAGGCCAATCGCGATCTTCCCGACGAGAACCTGAAATTCCAGCTCGAGAAGTGCCAGGAAATTACCGGTTTGCTCGGCGTGCATCATCTGAGTCTCAAGCGCTACGAGGCGGATGACATCATCGGTACGTTGCATACGAAGTTTGCTGCAGACAGGCCAGTCATCATTGTCACTCGAGACAAGGACCTGGGCCAGCTACTTCGGGCCGATGACATACTCTGGGACTTCGCAGCAGACCTGCGCGCTGGCCCTGCTGAGGTGAAGGAAAAATTCGGTGTGCATGCTCATCAGATAGCCGATTATCTTGCGCTGGCGGGAGATTCTGTCGATAACATACCAGGAGCGCCGGGTATTGGCGCTAAATCAGCGGCAAAGATTTTGGCTCACTTCGGGGATATTGATTCTTTGTACCTTGCCATCGATGAAATAGAAAACATCGGGCTTCGCGGTGCCAGCAAAGCGAAACAGACTTTGCTGGAATGTGAGCACAGGGTTCGAATGTTCCAGGAAATTACCAGGATTAAGTGTGACATTGATATGGAGGTGTCGCTGGAGGACCTTGTGCCTTCTCCGGCAAGCGCGAACGAACTTGAATCTTTTTGTGACGCGATGAA
>JAPKBI010000385.1 GCA_028823475.1 Halioglobus sp.
TTGAGGGGGTGGTGAGCTATGCTCGTGCGGGTTCAAGTCCCGCCTTCGGCACCATCGCAACGCAGGACCCAGTAAACTCTGGGCTTCGTGCTTCCTACAGCAGTGACTTGGCAGTTTAAGTGATTAAACGATTGAAGGGGTCAGAGCTCTTAAAAAGGCCTGCTTGGCCTGCCCGCCTAGGCTGACCAGTTTTCATTGAGAGTGCCGTTTCGATCTGCTCTGCAAGCCTTCCTCCGTCCAGTGGCGTGCACGATTGAGTATAGGCCCGCAGAGAATTCAATTCTTCCTCACAGAGCGAGTGCTCGCATAAATGGGCTCTGATCCGTTAAATTCGGCCCAAAACGAAGTGGCATAGTGAAAATGATTCACTATCTTGAAAAACAACGGGCCCAGCCAGCAGAGTTTATTTTAAGAGCTGTGAGGTCATGTCATTATTAGGGTATGGCAATTGATCTACTGGCCACGACAGCGATTTCCCCGATTCAAATACTTGGTCTAAGTCTATTTCTATATAATTGGTGCGGTTGGAATAATCCGCAATCTTCATGCGATTGTTTTTCAGATCCTTTAAGTTAACCCACTGCGTGTAATCAGAGACAATCTGTTTGCCAGCGGCACTTCTAGAGACCCCCTTTGGTATATCCACGTTATTAAGCAAATGCGCCATTAATTGTGAGGCATCGGCGCTTTCATTGGGCTGGTAGGCGAATTGGCTTAGATAGACTGCTCGCACAAAACGACCGGGTGGTGTGTAATCTGCTGATAAACCAATCAATCCCCCGCCCTGACCAATTTCCGTAACATTAGTGCCATTGACAACGACCGAAGCTGTCGCCGTATTCGTCAGTGAAAGATAGTTGCGAATATTATTAATGTGCCAATCATACGTTGGCGCATTCGTTAGAACATTTGCTACGTTGTCATGAATGACCATTTGGCCCTTAACAAACTCCACAATCATGCTATCACCGCTGCGATCGGTCAAAACAAAATGCAACCATGGTGGCGTTGGCGATCCCTTGACTTCACTGGGGTTGTACCAAACCTTATACTTTGGCAGTTCTGCTTTTAATTCTTTTACGGTGCTAAACATACCCAGAACTAATGTTCCAAAGTTGATAATCGAAACATACTCTTTGTCTTGAGGGGTTACTTTTTGATACTCAGTAAAGCCTGGTAAAAAATTGCCACTAAGACCTAAGCCAGCTTCGTTTTGACCCTCAAGAATTGCTGGGGAGCCCACTAAAACAGCTGGATAAATGCCGGCGAATGCATATTTAGTTGAGAGCTTTTTTGATGGCAGGTTTAGGAAATCCGGAGCGCTAATTAATACAGGGCTACCTTTGGGCTGAGCCAGTAGGGTCCATTTCATATCGAAAGCCCACTCCATAGTGCGACCAGCAATAACAGTGCCGTCTTTAGCTTTTACGTTAATCGCCGTACAGGCGTTTGCTAGCGGGGCAAAAATAATTGACATTACCATGATACTGCTGAGTAACTTCTTCATATGATGTCCAATAAATAGTTTTAAGCGCTATTAATATACACACTAATTTATCCTTCCGAACCAATTCATTGCACCGATTGATTCCTTAGGCCTGCGGACGTGATGCCCACGCTGTGGTTTGTTTCCGTCGTTCGCGTGCGCCCAACGAGGCGTAAACTTGTAGCACTGGAGGGTGGCACTATTATTATACTGTTGGTCTCTCTTCAGCCCGCAGCGAAGAACGCATGATTAGCGTACTGTAAATCGATGGTGCCGTAATTTGGGGCAAACCGCTATTTTGATACGTCCGAGTCTGTCAGGCTGCAGTTAATCCTGTATATTTGTGGTCTGTCTCCGATTTGTACGGATGGAAAGCACTGAGCATCAGGAAGTTAAACATGAAAAATATTGGCGCAACCGTTAAAGAGCGAAGTATTACGTTAATAGTATGGGCTGGTATGTTGTGGGTCGCAGTCGTCATGGTGCTTTTAATCGCTGTGGAAGCAAAAGCTGATGATTGGTCTCCCGCAAAAATCGCAGAATACAGAGCCGCTGCCGCAAAGGGTGAAGCATGGGCGCAATCCAATCTGGGCATTGCCTATGCAGAAGGCATGGGTGTTCCTGAAAATGATGCCACTGCTGCGAAGTTGTACACCAGGGCTGCAGAGCAAGGGTATGCTCAGGCTCAAAACAACTTGGGCCTTATGTATGACTACGGTGACGCTGTGCCTGAGAATGATGCCACTGCTGCGAAGTGGTACACCAAGGCTGCAGAGCAAGGGAATGTCGACGCGCAATACAATCTGGGTAACATGTATAGGTTCGGTGAAGGTGTGCCTGAGGATGATGCCATCGCTGCGAAGTGGTACACCAAGGCTGCAAAACAAGGAGATGCTCAGGCTCAATCCAATCTGGGTAACATGTATGACAATGGTAATGGTGTGTCAGAGAACGATGCTACTGCGGCGAAGTGGTACCTGAAGGCTGCAGAGCAAGGAAATGTCGATGCTCAATACAATTTGGGCAACCTGTATAGGTTCGGTGACGGCGTGTCTCAGAGCGATGCCACCGCCCTGAAGTGGTACACCAAGGCGGCAGAGCAAGGGGCTGCGGGTGCTCAACTCAATCTGGGCCTTATGTATGCGAAGGGTGAGGGTGTGCCTGAGAATAATATGCCTGCGTATATGTGGATAAACCTAGCGGCAGCGCAAGGGCATGAGTATGCGAAAACACTTAAAGACAGAATCAAAGATGGAATGACACCTGCCGACATATCAAAAGCACAGGCATTAAGCCGAGAGTGTTTGGCGAA
>JAPKBI010000386.1 GCA_028823475.1 Halioglobus sp.
AGAAAAGGGCGACCTAGCCATTGCAAATAGTGAACCTTGTACAGATTATTGATCAGCACCGTGTCGCTACCCGACTGAGCAAGAGATAGATTGCGCCAGTCCAGAGTGATTTCGACGCCTGTCGACGTCTTCACCTTGTTTCCTGAGATATTTATCAGCTTGCCATAGCGTTCAGAATTTACGCCTATAGCATCTTCGACGAGTCGTCTTATGTCAGCGTCTGACGGCACTACTTTTTGCTGCATATTGACCGGGTCAAGATGTATCGAATTACCCTTTTCGCCCGTCAAAAGATGGTAGCCGAGTACTGTCCTCAGCAAACGCGCCTCGTGCCAATCACGACTCGGGCCAATCTTGAATGCATGCTCCAACGGATACGTTTTGACGCTCAACAACTGGTAAGCGCCGTCGTATCCTGGTTTCACCAAAAACACGATGCCGGTCAAGGACCAGGCAACTAGAGGTATGGCGAGCACAATCCCGATCACCTTGTGGACGCGTTTTACATTCATTGATAAGGGGCCATATCAGATGTCGAGTTCGTTTCAGTCATTTAAGGGCGCTGCGCCACTGTATCGGGCTTTTCCAGAGCACGGCCCTGCCAATAGACGCTCACCACCCCAATGAGCCAGCACATGAGCAGTATTGTCGTAGCCAAATTTATGCTCTGCGTAGTCGCGCTTAACTGCTGTGATACAAGATTAGTAATGGCGTCAATATCGGCAGGAATTATGCCGCTCTGGATCTTCGCGCTTAGGTCCAGAGCGATGCTCAAGCTGACAGAGATAATAAAGTAGGTCGCACTTGCCGCCACTGCCATCAGCACGATTCCAAGACCCCATTGCTTCAGGTAGAGGTGGCCTGCGCCTGGAAACACAAGCCCTGACAGCATAACAGCCACCGTCGATTTTCTCATGAACTGTCTCCGCTACGTTAACCAGAAAGGGGCTTATGCTCGCTTGTTGCAGCCTATTGTACGTGTACTCCCGTGATAACTGTAATACTGTATTTAGCGTCAGCGAAGAACCTGCCCGCTGTCAGCACAAGTAGCCCTCGACTTTCAGTGTCAGACTGCGGCTAAAACCAATCGACTTTCATCGAATGGGTCGTATCGTCGAGTGTCATTAAGAGATTGGCCCAAGCATTAATCTCTGGCAGCTCGTAGCGAAAGAAATAGCGCATCGCCTGAAGTTTTCCGCGATAAAAGTTCTCATCCGCGACAGACGAAGCACACGCCAGGCCTTTGGACGCTGCCATACCCTGTTTCAGCCACATCCAGGCAATCACCACATTGCCAAAGACATCCAGATACTTGACTGAATTGGCTAGCACTAGGTCAATGTTCTTTTCCAGCATCGAGCCCAACAAAAAGTCCGTGACCTCCTTCAAAGTACCCACCGCAGATTCAAGTTCATCGGCAAAACCGTCTAGCTGATCGCGGCCTCTAGCCTCCGCAATAGTTTCATGGATGGCTTCAATGCAGGCCGTGTAACCCGCTAAACCGTTCTGCGGCACTTTACGCGCCAACAAGTCCAGAGATTGTATGCCGGTAGTCCCCTCGTGAATGGGGTTAAGACGATTGTCGCGGTACAGCATTTCTACGGGATGCTCGTTGACATAACCGGAGCCGCCCAGCACCTGAATGGCAAAATAGTTTGCTTTCGGGCCATACTCCGACGGCCAGGTTTTAATGATGGGCGTCAGGAAGTCCAACAAGGTGTGAGCCTTAGTCCGCTCCTCCTCCGTGGGGGCTGTGTGCTCATCATCCGCTAGTTTAGTGCCCAGCAGGCAAAGGGCGTAGGCGCCCTCTGCATAGGCCTTTTGTGCCAGCAACATACGCCGCACATCGGCATGCTCGATAATATTGACGGGCGGGGATAAGGGATCCTTGTTCGAGGGCAATCGTCCCTGTGGCCTCTGTTTGGCATAATCCAGCGAATACTGGTAGCCACAAAGCGCTAAAATGGCAGCGCTACTGCCAACCATAATCCGCGCCTCATTCATCATGTGGAACATATACACCAGACCGCGATTTTCCTCGCCCACCAGATAACCCACTGCGCCGTCTTTCTCGCCAAAATTCAGTGCGGTTGACGTCTGCCCACGACCCCCCATTTTATGGAACAGACCCGCCAGCGTGACATCATTGCGTGCTCCCAGAGAGCCATCATCATTCACCAAGAATTTGGGTACGATAAACAGCGAAATACCCTTAATGCCTTTTGCAGCGCCTTTCACGCGAGCAAGCACCAAGTGCACGATGTTCTCATTCAGTTCGTGGTCACCTCCAGAAATCCATATCTTGTTGCCGGTTATGCGGTAGGTGCCGTCTTGGGCAGGAACAGCATAGGTGGTCAGGTCCGAGAGAGTGGAACCAGCGCCCGGCTCGCTCATTGCCATTGTTCCGGCAAAGCGCCCGTTAAGTAATGGCTCCAACCATTTTTTCTTCTGCTCTGGGGTGCCGTGAGCACTGATTAGATTGGCATTGGCATTCGTCAGAGCGACATAGCCCATTGTCGTGCTGGCAGCGGCACTAAGGTAAGCCCCAGCCACTGCCGCCACTAATGCTGGCAGCTGCATCCCACCCAGTTCATAGTCCGCTCCGGGAGACGCCAAGCCTGCCTGTGTCACAGCATCCAGCGCTATCTTGATCTCCGGGATCATATGCACTTTGTGGCCATCAAACGTAGGCTGATGCGTATCGACTTTCTGACGAAAAGGAAGAAAGTATTTTTCTGCCACGACGCGAGAAGTACTAATAGCCGCATCGAAAGTTTCACGGTTGTGGTCTGC
>JAPKBI010000387.1 GCA_028823475.1 Halioglobus sp.
GGCCCGCGGGGAGAAAAGCACGCCCTGTTTGGTGACTTGCACGTGCACACCATGTACTCATTTGACGCTTTTGTGATGGGCACATTGGCATCGCCTGACGCCGCCTATGACTTTGCAAAAGGTGGCGTATTAACACATCCGGGCGGGTTCGACATGCAATTAGAGGTGCCCTTGGACTTTTACGCCGTCACGGATCACGCTTTCTATCTAGGCGCGCTACGTAGTATGACGGTTGAGGGCAATGCGCTGTACGAACATGAACTTGCTGAGGGCGTTCGCAACCTGTCTGATGAAAAATCCCGCGGGGCGGCGTTCGCCACAATGCTTGCGTTTCTTCTCTCAGAACGCCGTGCAGAACTCATTGACCCTGTGTCTTCAACCAGTGCGTGGGATGATATTAAGGCTGCCGCGAATCGCCACAATGATCCCGGTAAATTCACAGCTTTTCTGGGATATGAATACACCTCATCAGGCGATGCGTTTGAAAATCTACACAGGAACGTCATCTTTAAGGGGGATACTGCGCCGGACTTGCCATTTTCAAGATTGGACTCCAGGAACCCTGAAGAGTTGTGGCGCTGGATGGATGAGCAACGCCTCGCCGGATACGAGTCGCTGGCGATGCCCCACAATTCAAATGGTTCCAACGGCTGGATGTTTAGTCTGACAGATTTTGATGGCAAACCACTCGATAGTGACTACGCGGATCTGCGTATGCGCAATGAGCGCCTGGTAGAAAATTCGCAAATTAAAGGCACTTCAGACACTCACCCTGCTTTGTCACCCAATGATGAATGGGCAGACTTTGAAATAATGAAAGTCAGAATCGCCTCGAACCTGGCAAGCCAACCACAGGGCAGTTACGTGCGCGAAGCGCTACGAAACGGCATCGAATTTCAGGCGAAGAAGGGTTTCAATCCATTTAAGTTCGGCGTGATTGGCTCAAGCGACACACACAATGCATCTTATGCCGGCGCCGAAGATAACTACTGGAGCAAAACTGGCAGGCTCGATGATGAACCCGTTGAACGCGGCTCAGTTCCGCTGGCACAACCCGCAGAAGATGGTTCAGCGTACCTTAAGACTTATCGAAACCAGTGGAGCGCCGGTAGCCTGGCGGGTGTCTGGGCAGAGGAAAACACCCGTACAGCGATCTACGACGCATTGCATCGCAAGGAGACTTTTTCAACTTCCGGTACCAGAATTCAGGTTCGATTCTTCGCCGGCTATGACCTGCCAGCACCAGATGCCAATGACTTAATTAACAAAGCCTACGCTGGCGGTGTCCCTATGGGCGGCGAACTTGTGGCAGAGGCAGGCCAATCACCGAGCTTTTTGGTATGGGCGTTACAGGACCCCAATAAATCCGCGCTGCAGCGGGTGCAGATTATTAAAGCCTCGGTGCGTGACGGGAACTCCTCTGAGAAGGTTTTTGATGTCGCCTGCTCCGATGGAGCAAAGGTAAATCCTCAGACGCACCGCTGTCCCGATAACGGTGCCAGAGTAGATCTCACAGATTGCACCGTCAGCACGGGGGTTGGTGATCCCGAAATGCTTGTACGCTGGGTGGACCCGGAGTTTGACGAATCCGAGCACGCAATATACTACGTACGGGCGCTGGAGAATCCAGTTTGTCGATGGTCAACGTGGGATGCGCTGCGGACGGGCGTTGAACCGAATCCTGCACTGTCTGCGACTATCCAGGAGCGGGCCTGGACTTCTCCGATTTGGTTCAGCCCAGCCTCAGAGTAGTCATGATGCGTTGGCTTCGTGAACCGGTTCTGTGGTTTTGTTTGATCGGAGCATTGCTGTTTACCGCCAATCATCTGCAACAGACGGATCGTATTGTTATAGATGATGCGGTGCGCGCTCGTATCTCTGCGCTATGGCAAGCACAAATGAATCAGCCGCCGACGGAACCTGAACTACAATCATTAGTTGATGCCTGGCTCCGGCAAGAGGTGTTGTACCGTGAAGCAGTGCGGCAGGGGCTGATGGAGGGTGACGATATTGTGCGCCGCAGACTTGTACAGAAGCTGGGCTTTCTACATCAGTTTTCCGAAGATACACTTGTGAGCCAATCTGAACTCGACGCTTATTACCAGGCGAACATTAAGCGATACACGCTGCCACAGCGATACAGTTTCAAACAGATCTATCTGTCGAACCCTTTATCGGTTGCATCTGTTCATTCCAGTCTGTTGGCCGGTGAGGACTGGCAAGGCCTGGGTAGTGCCACGCTATTACCGCGGACTTACTTGTCTAAAAATGCGCGTGAAATAACTGTTCTATTGGGGGCCGAGTTCGCATCGCAATTAGCAGAACTAGTAGCCGCGAGTTGGACAGGGCCTTATAAAAGCAGTTATGGCCACCACCTGGTTTATCTCGAGGAACGCATTGCACCCGAGGCAACCCCACTTTCCTACATCACGACAAAAGTTCGCGCAGATCTGGTCAGGCAGAAATCCGAAAAAGCCGCCGATGCCCTCTATAGGCAACTACTCAAACGCTATGACGTGGTCCATCGTTAGATGAGATGGCTCGTTTTATTGATGTGCGTGTTCTCCTGCCGATTGTTTGCTCATGAAGTTCAGCCTGCTGTATTGCAGTTGACCCAGGCTGGCAATGGTGTCGATTGGGAAGTCCTGTTTAAACAGCCATACAAACAATCACGGATAGGAGGTGGCTCCTCCTCTTTAAAAGCATTCGATCTGGCGGTGATCACCAATTGTGTTGCATCCAGGGGGCGCCAGCGCACTAGCGGTGTGATGCTCGAGCA
>JAPKBI010000388.1 GCA_028823475.1 Halioglobus sp.
AAGCCCGCATGGCCGAATATGATTCCATGATAGTCTACATTGAGCACTACAATTTCGCACCGTAAAATTTTACATGCACTTTCATAAGAATTGACCAAGGGTGTCTATTATGAGTTTCGTTAAAACCTATGAAGAAATTGTGGGGAACTCCCCCGCCAGTGGCGATTTCTACGATGCCGAGATGCTGACGCTTGTCTGGGAAACCACACCAGAGGCGATTGAAAAACTGCTGCCTCCACCGTTAAAACCAACACAGAAACCTGTGGTGCTCGCTTTTGTCGCCAACTATCCGTCTACCAATTTTAGCCTTCCGTATCAGGAATCCGCACTTTTAATCAGGGCGAGTTTTGAAGGTCAGGAGGGGTTTTACTGCCTGTCCATGCCGGTAACAAATGATATGGCCATGGCCGGTGGGCGAGAAATATGGGGCTACCCCAAGAAGCTGGCGAATATTGCATTGCAGCGTGAAGGCGACCGTCTTGAAGGCAGTAGGGTTGAGGGCTGGACAGAACGGCATGGCATTCAGTTCATGAAGGTCAAGGCAAACCTGACGGGTAAGATCAACGACAACTCGGCAATGGATGAACTGCTGAGCTTAGGTTTGAATCCGGAAGGGGAATACTCCAATCTTGCGTTTAATTTCAAACATTCTCCCTCTCCGGTCGCAAGTGAAGCATTTGACTACCCGCCCCGGTTAATCCAGGGAGAAACTGTGTTCAGGCCAAAGACGTTTATTTTCGCAGAAGTGGAAATCGAACTGACCCCATCCGAGTTCGACCCCTGGCATGAAGTGCCCGTAGAGCGCATGCTGGGCGGCTTCTATTCCGTGGGTGATAACAGTATGTTAAACGACGGCAAGGTACTGGCGGAAGTGGATGCTATTGAATTTGCACCCTACGCATTTCTGAAATGGGAATGGAGTAAGCAATAAGCAACGCCGCTTATTGATTGACCAACGTAGCATCGACTAACGACGCGTTCGTATCAGTGATAACAAAGTGGTGAACACGACAATGAGCGTCTTGAAAAAAAACACCTGGAAAGTGATCAGTTTGTTATTGATCGCAATCGTTGGCTTCGCAGTATTTAAAATCTTCTTTGACGAGAAGCCTCACAACCCTAAAGTGTTTGGCCCTCCTGAGAAAACCCAATGGCAGCCGGTAGGCGCTCGCGCCGCTGGACAACACAGCTACGATGTTATCCCCGAGCCGGATACCTTTAGTGCCATACATGTGAATGTGGTCAACTCGGACAGTGTCTGGGGCGTCGCCGCGCCAATGTTTGAACTCGACTGGGTGGCAGAGCCTGCGTACTTCGTGGGTAATGGTCCCCTCCTCGATAACAAAGGCAATCTCTACTTTAGCCCGCAGTTCTACCACGGTGAGCGCGTGGTACTGGTGTCACTCGATGGCCAGACCGGCAAACGACGTTGGACCCTACCCGCTGACAATCAGATACAAGCCAGCAGCCCGGCTTTTATATTGAACGATCCGGACAACCCCGGCTCGCAAATCATTTATATCGTGGGCTATAACCGCGTGATGGCGCTGCGGCCGGACGGCTCAACACTCTGGAGTAAAGCCACCGGTTTGAGCCTTCTTGCCTCGGACCTCAGCGATAAAGCCAAAACCAAATTCCACAGCCTGAATTACCATCCGGCGACAGATTCACTGGTGTCGATAACCAAGGCCGGAGCCTTATTTGCTTTCAGCCGTAAGACCGGTGAGTTAATCGCAGCGATCGGACAAATACCCGGTGCGCCCGCCATCAGTGGTAAAGGCACCAAGATTCCTAAATTTATTCTGAACAAGGTCGACCCACTGATGGACAAAGCCTTCGGTAAAACCGATGAAGGCCTGAGCTTGTTCTCATCCGCCGTCAATTACATCTACGGTGGCGGCGGCGTGGTGACCAACTTTTTCAGCATCGACCCTGATACCAGCCGTATCTATATGGCCGCAACTGCGCCAGATGAAGAGGACGGTACGCAAGACGGCCGCTCTGAAATGGGCGCAATTTACGCTCTAGACCTAGTGGATGACGGCAAGGATGGTTTGGAATTTAAGGTGTTAAACCGCAAGACTTTCCAGGGCGGTACCGGGTCAACGCCGGCACTGAGCGCAGACGGCCACCGCCTGTATGTATCTGATAACGAAGGAAACGTGATCGCACTGGATAGTGAGTTAAAGGAGGTGTGGCGTGTGGATGTGGGCGAGCCGCTGGTGGGTTCTATTACGGTGGCAGCGGATAACAATGAGCTGTATGCCGTTACCGCCAAAGATGTCATCCAGATAATCGACAAGGGTGACCACGGCACCAGAACGTGGACCGCGGAGCTGACCGGCTTTGATGGTTATGCCAATGTCGATGAGCAATCCAATGCTTTAACCGCAACAGTCACCGCCAACGGTGTGGTGATTATGATCGGTGGTGGTAAAACATTGCTGGGCAAGACGCTGATGCTGCATATGGGCATGGGTCTGCTGGATCGAGCAACCGGTAAGTTACGCTACTTTGCCGAAGGTCGAGAAGATTCATTGGCCATGAGTGTGGTGGCCGCCGACGGCAGTATTTATGTTGCGCATTCACCCTTGAGGCGCGCGGCAGGCAAGGCCATGTACCCTGAGTTAACGGCGGACCTTACCGGCGGTATTGCGCGTTTCAAACCGATTCGCCTGGACCTGTTGGCACGTGACGCCATCTGCGCCGCCGAAGCGCGCGCTGCCAATGCCAGCACTCTTGATGAGACAACGGAACGGGCAGCCATCAACACGGACA
>JAPKBI010000389.1 GCA_028823475.1 Halioglobus sp.
CTGGACATGTTACACCGCCTAGGGTTACTCGGCCCTCGAACTCAATGCGTGCACATGACTGATCTTCGCGATGATGAGATAGCCTTGCTGGCAGCAACAGGCGCTCACGTGGTGCACTGCCCACAATCCAATATGAAATTGGCCTCTGGCGCCTGCCGGGTCAGTAGCTTGCTGAAGGAAGGCGTGAATGTTGCATTGGGTACGGACAGCGCCGCTAGCAACAACGATCTCAATATGTTCGGGGAAATGCAGACCGCAGCGCTGCTGGCTAAGCTACAATCGAGCGACGCCAGCGCTCTCCCTGCGGCAGATGCACTGGCAATGGCCACTATTAATGGCGCTAGAGCATTGGGACTTGAAGATACAATCGGCAGCCTAGAGGTCGGCAAACAGGCTGATCTCATTGCTGTCGATTTGCGTGGCCCCGAAACACAACCGCTGTATCATCCTCTGTCACAGCTGGTTTATGCCTGCAACGGCAGCCAGGTGACACACAGCTGGGTAGGCGGCGAGCCAGTGATGGCACAACGAAAGCTCACCCGAATTGATCTCGAAACACTGGCGACACGGGTCAGCTCATGGCAACAACGAATCAGTCACACTGCGAGTCGACCACAATGATCAAAAATCTGAATGTAGACCCACAAGAAATTGCCAAGTTTGAAGCACTTGCCTCGCGCTGGTGGGACCGCAACAGCGAATTCCGTGCATTGCATGATATCAATCCCCTGCGCGCAAACTATATAGACCAACATTCACCAGTCGCGGGTAAATCTCTATTAGATGTCGGGTGTGGCGGCGGCATCCTGGCGGAAGGCATGGCCCAGCGCGGAGCCATCGTCACGGGTATCGATATGGGTGAGGCGCCACTATCTGTAGCCAGGCTGCACCAACTAGAGTCAGGTGTCGAGGTCGACTACCGACAATCCACCGCAGAACAACTGGCGGAAACAGCTCCGCAAAGCTATGACATCGTGTGCTGTCTTGAAATGTTGGAACACGTGCCCGAGCCTGGAAAGGTCATCGCGGCCTGCGCCAAAATGGTAAAACCGGGTGGCGCGCTGTATTTCTCAACCCTCAACCGCAATCTAAAGTCGTTCGCTTTTGCCATCGTCGGTGCGGAACACATTTTGCAATTACTCCCAGCGGGCACCCACGAGTATGCTAAATTTATAAAACCTTCAGAGATGGCCAGCTGGATACGTGAAACCGGGCTCGTCATACAAGGTATGACAGGGCTTACCTACAATCCACTGTCCAAACGCTATCGACTGGATGAGACGGATGTCAGTGTGAATTACATGGTACGCGCCGTGAAACCTGCCTGATGAAAGATCCCCGCTCAGCGTTTCCCCAAAATTTAAAGGCAGTCATTTTTGATTTAGACGGCACTCTGGTCGATACCGCAGACGAATTTGTACCCGTCGTGCAGGGTCTGCGTGCAGAGCACGGACGCGATGCGATGGATCCACAGCGTATCCGCGCCTCAGTTTCCAACGGTGCGCGTGCACTGGTCAGCTTAGGTTTGGACATCAATGAGGATGCACCGGAATTCGAGAGTAAACGCCTACGCCTACTGGAACTCTACAGCCAGGTTGTGGGCACGATGGCTTCGCCCTATCCTGGCATCGAATCCCTACTCGCACGACTGCAGAATAAGGGCATTATCTGGGGCATTTCCACAAACAAACCGCGAGCGTATACTGAGCCACTGTTGGCACAGCTAGACATACAACCACCACCGAGCAGTGTGGTCTGTCCAGACGACATTACCAATCGCAAACCGCATCCGGAATCACTCTACCGTAATTGTCATGATCTGAACTGCGCGCCGCACGAAGCAATCTACATCGGCGATCATTTGCGTGACATTGAGGCGGGGCGGCGCGCGGGCATGTATACCATTGCCGCCGCTTACGGTTATATCGAAGAGAACGATGACCCTCAAGGCTGGGGTGCCAATGCCCAAGCCCTGTCTAGTCACGATCTGTTCGAGCTCATTTTGGGAACGCAGTAACTAAGGACACAGTATGCAAGTATCAAACATCCCTGCAGATTACAAACCCCGTACCAACCTGCTGTCAGGGAAAACTATTCTGGTCACGGGTGCGGGTGACGGCATAGGTCGCAGCGCGGCTCTTAATTATGCTAAATACGGAGCCTCAGTCCTGCTGCTTGGACGCACGGGGAACAAACTGGAGGTCGTATACGATGAAATCGAAAACGCAGGCGGATCAAAGCCCGGCATTATAGAAATGGATCTGGCCACCGCTCCCGAGGATATGTATACGTCCCTCGCTGCAAGCCTTGGCGAGGAGTTTTCCTGCCTTGATGGGATACTGCACAATGCCGCGCTTCTTGGTGATCGACGCCCCATCGAAAGCGCTGGATACGCAAACTGGCAAGACGTCATGCAGGTGAATGTCAACGCCCAATTTTTATTGACCCAACATTTTTTACCCTTGCTGCAACAGGCCCCTGCTGCCTCGATCATTTTCACGTCATCCACAGTCGGCCGCATTGGCAAGGCCTACTGGGGTGCATATGCAGTGTCCAAATTTGCGACTGAAGGTCTGATGCAAGTGCTCGCCAGCGAGCTGGAGAACACGTCAGAAATTCGCGTAAATAGTCTCAACCCTCGCGCCACCAATACGGCCATGCGCAGAGCCGCCTATCCCGGAGAAAATCCCACAACCAACCCCGCACCACAAGATATAATGCCCGCTTATCTTTTTTTGATGGGGGACGATAGCGCCGGCATCACCGGCAAGGCGTTTG
>JAPKBI010000390.1 GCA_028823475.1 Halioglobus sp.
TTCGATCAATGGGGCGTTGAATTAGGGAAGGAAATCAGCGTGGGTATATCGCAAAAACTGCAAGAGAAAGACAATAGAAACACTATGGATGGCGCAACTGAACGACTAATACAACGCTGGAAAAAGGCTCAGAAGTGAGCCAGCATCAGGCTCACTTCAACCCCTCAGATCAGGCGTCAATCAATGCCAGTAGCTCTATCGTTTTCTCTTTCATTAGAGTTTGATCGCCACGACTTTCCACATTCAGACGCACTAGTGGTTCGGTATTGGACATACGGACATTGAAGCGCCATTCGCCCATAGACATGCTCAAACCATCGACGTGCTCAATGGACTCTGCTTGGTCGCGATAGACCGCTTCTATCTTCGTCAGCACCGCCACCGGATTTTCAATGGTGCGGTTGATCTCTCCACTGCAGGGATACGCCGCCATGCGCTGAGCGACTAGTTTGGACAGCGGCTGACCACTGCTGCTAATCAAACCCGCTACCAATAGCCAAGGAATCATACCGCTGTCACAATAAGCAAAATCACGGAAGTAATGGTGGGCGCTCATTTCGCCACCATACACTGCATTTTCGAGCCGCATCCGCTCCTTAATAAACGCGTGGCCGGTTTTGCTCTGTACCGCCTCGCCGCCCAATGACTGCACAATATCAACTGTGTTCCACGTCAGTCGCGGATCATGAACGATGCGAGCTGGACCTTGTTGCTTCAGAAATGCTTCAGCTAATAAACCCACCACGTAGTAACCTTCTATAAAATTACCACCTTCGTCGTAGAAAAAGCAGCGGTCGAAATCCCCGTCCCAGCCCAACCCCAGATCTGCACCATGGTCTCGCACGGCGGCCGTTGCAGCGACGCGATTCTCTGGCAACAGTGGGTTAGGTACACCGTTGGGAAAGTTTCCATCCGCATTATGATGAAGCTTGATAAACTCAAACGGCAAATGCTGCTCCAGCAGGTCAACCACCCGGCCCGCTCCACCATTTCCAGCATCTACCACGATCTTAAGCGGCTTCAGGCTGGCGGTATCGACATAGGACAACAGATGCTGCACATAAGCTTCGGACGTATTCAGTGGATACAACTGTCCGCGCTCAGCTGCTGGCGTAAACTGATCCTGCTCAGCCAACTTCTTGATATCGAACAGGCCAGTATCCCCGGAAATCGGACGCGATTCCTCACGCACGAATTTCATCCCGTTGTAATCCTTTGGGTTATGGCTAGCAGTGATGGCAATACCACCATCCATCCCGGCATGCGATGTAGCGAAGTATATTTCTTCAGTACCACACAGACCGATATCGTACACATCGACGCCCTGCTCAAGCAGACCCTCGGTCACAGCGGCCTTAATGGCTTCGCTGGTCAAACGTATGTCGTGCCCCACAACCACCTGCCGGGGCTTGACTACGTCAGCGTAGGCGCGCCCGATACGACGAGCAATGTCGTCGTTGAGCTGATCTGGAACTCGCCCACGGACATCGTAAGCCTTAAAACAGGTAATTTCTTGCACACGGCGCTCACTTATTTTGGCAGGTAATAGTTCTCATAGATAAAGTTCGTGGCCTCTACAAAGCCCGGAACACTGCCACAATCGAAGCGACGCCCTTTGAATTTGTAGGCCATGACACATCCGTTTTGAGCCTGAGTTTGCAGCGCATCGGTGATCTGAATCTCGCCGTTAGCGCCAGGCTTGGTCACACGAAGAATATCGAATATATCCGGCGTTAGTATATATCGCCCGATGATCGCCAAGTTTGACGGTGCGTCCTTGGGGTCCGGCTTTTCCACCATCTCATCGACTCGATAAACACCGTTGCTCAAGCTCTCACCCCGAATCACGCCATACTTATGTGTTTCATCTTCCGGCACTTCCTGAATAGCAACAATGGAACATCGAAATTGCTTAAAAAGTTGCACCATCTGAGATAACACCCCAGGGCCATGATTAATGCATAAATCGTCAGAAAGCAGAACGCCAAAAGGTTCATTTCCTATCAGCGGTTCTCCGGTAAGAATCGCATGCCCCAGGCCTTTCATTTCGCGTTGGCGCACCTGAGTAAAAATACCCTTATCCAAAACGCCGCGGATACCGTCGAGGTATGCTTCCTTTCCGCTGCCAGAAATCTGATGCTCGAGTTCATAGCTGATATCAAAATGATCGGTAATCGCGCGCTTTCCACGACCAGTGACCATGGCGCATGTATTCATGCCTGCCTCAATGGCCTCCTCGACCCCATATTGCACCAGTGGCTTGTTAACCACCGGCAGCATTTCTTTGGGCATACTCTTGGTAGCGGGAAGAAATCGGGTCCCATAACCTGCCACGGGAAATAGACATTTTCTAATCAAAACAATAACCCTCCGTTTTGAGCCCGCATCATTGACTGCGGCCGTATACATCTTCAAAGCGCACAATATCATCTTCGCCCAAATACGCTCCAGACTGGACTTCTATTATTTCCAACGGTATGTGTCCAGGATTACCGAGGCGATGTTTATGGCCTAGCGGGATATAGGTGGACTCATCCTCTGCCAACATAAACACTTTGTCCTCACAGGTGACCTCGGCAGTGCCCTTGACGACGATCCAGTGCTCAGCGCGATGATGATGCATCTGCAAAGACAGTCGTTGCCCAGGGTTGACGACAATACGTTTCACCTGAAAACGCTCTGACGTTATGAGCGATTCATAGCAGCCCCAGGGGCGATAGACGCGTCGGTGCAGCGTGGCTTCCGGACGTCGCCCTTGCTTTAATGC
>JAPKBI010000391.1 GCA_028823475.1 Halioglobus sp.
GAACAAACGCGGAATGAAAGAGCGTCACGACCTCTAGTACACAGCCGTTAAAGAATGTGAGCATTACAGTCTCCGATCCAAACGGTAACCGGCTACTGTAACTGTCCCTTTGGCGCTGGCTCCATATCTGCCCAGTGAAGCATAACGGGCCCGCCAATACTCACCAATACAAACTCAACGCCATCGACGCCTGGTTCTTCCGGGCCATAGCTGAACCCACCGGTCACCTGCCTCACTTGACCCGTTTTGTACACTCCCTCGTGTCCAAAACGCATATCGCCATCGGTGATAAAGTACCAGGTATCAAAGTCATGCCAGTGATCACCGGCAGTGTATTCGGGTACAAAACGTGTCCGGAGAATAGAAAGGTTTCCCTCCATCAAGACCTGGACCGGTTGTGTGGGCCTTCCCGCAGGATCGTCAAACGACTGCCAGGAGATTGCTTGTTTTTTAATTAAGGTTATTTCCGCCGGCCCCAAAGGGGCACTAACTTGTAACTCAAAGACACAGGTTTCCGCCAAACAGCAACCAGTCACGGTCCCTCCTTGTGTGCGAGCTGGAATCCACAGCAGATCTTCTTTTTGCACTTCCTGGCCATCGTCCAACTGCAGTCCACCACTGACGACTAGTAACAGCACACCGTAAGCAGCGGACGCATTATTAAAGATTGAGTCACGGTCAAACATGGCCTGCTTTAGGCTTGAAGGTTCTTCGGTAATCAGTTTTTCTTGTCGGTTATCGCTCTCGCGCCACGCAAGGCTATCAGGCTGAAGCTTCTGCCAACTCATACTCTCTCCCACGTCACTTTAAAAATGTTGGCTCAATAGCTCTTAGCTAAGAGGAATCATTCAGCCGGAACCAGAATACAGTAAGTCTGCCGGGTGCAGAAGTCTTGCCAGGCATCTACGTCGTGCACTTTAATTCAACAGAACTTCATCACGATCGTCATTGAGCCGCTAGAGAAGACTCCGTTATCGACGTCAAGCGGTCCGCAAGAATAAAGTGGTTTATCGCGCTATCAGCCGCGTATCGCCAAACGATGGTACGACCCTTTATGGTCCCGCAATGCTTTAAACCGTGATCTATATTCGCCCGGGGTCATGAATTCATGTACCCCTTTGGTGATTAGGTACTATCTGATGTTAGCCTCGCCCGTTGCAAGTCGGGTGACCCGTCGAATAAACAGCTCATCTAACTCGTATGCCATTTGAAATCACGGCCTCGATTGAGCGGCTGTGCCGAATATCCACGAGTGGGTTTTTACGCAGTAAAACAAAGTCTGCTTCCATACCTACCCGGATTTGCCCCATTGAGCCGCTTAGCTTGAAGAACTCAGCTGGCCGTATAGTTGCAGCAAAAAGCGCCTGCTGTTCGGTGAGCCCAGCATCGACCAAGCGCTCTAATTCTGTATGCAAACTGTACCCAGGAATGGCTTGCGCTATCGGAGTGTCGGTACCTGCGCCGATTGGTACATTCTGCTCCTGCATCTCAGCGACTAGCTCAAGACTCCAATCTGACATTAGATTCCCAAGCGCCGAGGGTCTTGTGGCCCAATAATCAGCTGACTCAAGCCAGTCCTGGGCTAGGCTCTTGGGTAATCGTTCAAGATGTATCAGCCAGTCACTTCGCAGTGTCGGCGAATAGCGGGCGATGGTATTAAGCCTCAGCGTGGGTACTTGTATCGTGTCGGTTAGTGTTTGAATGATCCGCCGACACCGGTCAGACCTCGGGTTAGCTGTTTCTAGGGCTTTCGGCCTCTGGCTGCTGTGCAAGTGGCTACGAACTTCATATCCGGAACGACTGTCTGGCTGGTTTAGAGCACTGGTGCGAAGCGCATGAAGTTCGTCTGCATTATCAGCACACGCTATTTCAATGTTGCGCAAGTGCTCCATTGAATCAACCAGTGGTCCCGCGGTATCGGCTGTCATCGACAGCGGCACATGAGCTGCGATTGGTAATTGCTCGCGCGCAGCGGTCTCAACCATCGCCTGAAAGACCTCAGGGTTGACCAACTCATAAATTTTGATGAAATCGACGCCGGCCGACTTCAGTTTCTTTATCTGAGCCTCGGCGTTAGATGCCGTATTGTTGGCAACGCCTATCTCTGGGCGACCTTCACCGTCATAAACAACAAGGCGCCCATCCAGAAGCGGGCCGCTAAAAAAGATATCGGGCGCTTCTCTACCCAATTCACGCCAACGGTCGACCTCTGGTGCAATTTTTTCGAGCAATGCGCCGGTATCGCGGACACTCGTGATGCCATAATCAAGGAATAACGCAGGCATTTGATCAATAAGCCTCGGTTCATAAGTGATGTGTACATGCATATCCCAAAGGCCGGGAATCAGAAAGTGCCCACTGCCGTCTATTATGTTGACAGCTTTTAGATTGCCAGTAACCGCACTCGCCGAATCCTCGGTGCTAGAAATCACAGCAATAATTTTATTGTCTTCGATAAATACGGATTGATTTTCACGCTGGCCCGCGATTGGATCGATCGTGGTGACGTTGTGAATCATCAGATCGTAACGAGGAAGATCTGCAAACGAGTCCTTGGTCATGGATGCCGCGATAACAAGCAAAACAAGGCATATAGTTTTCATAGTGTTCAAGCTCAAAAGCCAAAGTGACACGTATTCTGACATACCGTTCAATGGATATACGATCGGTCGATAGCGACGATCAACCGTTAGCGAGGGTCACGACGCAGCTGTCGATAATTTGATGATCCGTTCGTCGTCATAAGTCGTAA
>JAPKBI010000392.1 GCA_028823475.1 Halioglobus sp.
CAAAGCCCACCCAAACCGTAGTGACTACCGCCTGATTATATCCGGAGAACCAGACGTCCATTGGACCATTTGTGGTGCCGGTCTTGCCCGCGATATCACTGCGTTCTAGTACTAGTGCGCGCCGACCTGTACCGCGTTTGATAACGTCTTTGAGGATACTATCGATGATATAGTTCACTCGCGCGTCTTGGACGCGTGGCGCGGGTGGAAATTGCGGTGCCTCTGAGTTTTCTGCTGCCATGATTGCCTCCATGGTCATCTCGCCGTCCGGGCTCTGCGGCATATCGAGCAGATCACAATCTGGGCAGACCGTGAGTGGCCGAGCTTCAAATGCGACTTCACCTTCGAGGTTCTCGACGCGTTGAATGAGGTGCGGTTCTACGCGGTAGCCGCCATTGGCCAGTAAGGCGTAACCCGTGGCCAGCTCCAAAGGAGTAATGCTTTGGGTTCCCAGCGCCAAGGACAGTTCGGATGCATAGTCTGAGGTGTCGAAGCCCAGAACTTGAGCGTAATTGATCAATCGTGTGACACCAAGGCGCTGCAGCAGGCGAATGGACACCAAATTGCGCGATTTAGTCAGGGCCCAGCGCAATCGCGTCGGACCATAAAACTTGCCTTCGTCGTTTTCCGGGCGCCAAAGGTCTCCCGATCCACCGCCCTCCGTGACGATGGGTGCGTCGTTAATAATTGTGGCCGCCGTGTACCCAGCATCTAGGGCCGCACTGTATAGAAACGGTTTAAAATTTGAGCCTGGTTGGCGCTCTGCCTGACTGGCGCGGTTGAACTTACTCAGCTCGAAGCCTATGCCGCCGACCATACTGACAATAGCGCCATTGTTTGGGTTCAGGGACACTAGGGCCGCCTGTGCTGCGGGGATTTGAGCCAGTTGCCACTGATCATCTTCACCCTGAGTGACTCTGATCAGATCACCCACAGCGAGCACAGCGGACACGGGTTGCTGGGATGCCCCTGTGGCATTTTCGGTTAGGTAGGGCCGCGCTTGGCGAATACCATTGTCCCAAAGTAGATCAGGGGTGCTGCCATCAGCCAGTAATAAAGTGGCCGCTTTATCATTCACCGAGGTGACAATGGCGGGTTGCAGGCCAGCGACATTAGGGGCTTTCGTCAGTGCCTTTCTCCATTGGCTTATGATGTCCTCCCCAGATGATGTGGGCGGGAATTGTTGTTCAGGACCGCGGTACCCGTGGCGCTTATCGTAGCTAATGAGGCCATCTATGACAGACTGGTTGGCAACGCGCTGCAGGTCGCTACTGATCGTCGTATAGACATGGTAGCCGTTGGTATAGGCCTCCATTCCATAGAGTTGCAACATCTGCTGCCGTGCCATTTCCGCGGCATAGTGTGCGGCAAAGCCCAGCTTAGCGCCGTGAATTCGAGCGGAGTCAGGTTCACGTCGTGCGCTTTGGTATTGCGCGTCACTGATGTAGCCCAGCGTAAGCATGCGGCCCAAAATCCAGTCGCGGCGCTGTTTTCCACCATCGGGGCCACTGACGGGGTTGTCGCGGGAGGGTGCTTTGGGAACTCCGGCGAGCATGGCATGCTGGGCTAGGCTTAGTTCCCCGATGCTCCTCCCATAGTAAACTTGCGAAGCGGCCTCGAAACCGTAGGCTCGATGGCCCAGGAAAACACGGTTGAAGTACAGCTCAAAGATTTCTTGCTTGCTGAGTGCGCGTTCAATCTCGATAGCGAGCAGTATTTCGTTGAACTTGCGCATAAAGGTGCGATCGAGGTTGAGGAAGTAGTTACGCGCCACCTGCATGGTTAATGTACTGCCCCCAGAGCCCTTTTCACCGGTGAGGATCAGCTCCGAAACGGCGCGCATGAGCCCCGGCACATCGATACCGTTGTGGACAAAGTAATTGTCGTCTTCTGCCGCAAGTAGGGACTTAATGAATTGCTCGGGGATGGCATCAAAAGGCAGTGGACTGCGCTTTTGCTCACCAAATTGGCCGATGAGTTCTCCCTCGCGGCTATACACCAGCATCGGTGTTTGCAGCTTTACATCGCGCAGGGTTTCAACATTTGGAAGGTTCGGACTGAGATAAAGATAGGTGCCGGCAAGCAACCAGATGGCACCCAAAATACCGAACAAGCACAGCCGGACAATAAGTCGTAGGGTGATCATTTAGTCCTTTAAAAACAGTGGTCTATAGACATTTGTGGCGGCAACGATGTCATCTGTTTGGTAATTATAAGCTTTTTCCTTCCTGTGATATATTTGGGTCTGTGGTATATCTGGAACTCATGTAGTATTACATATAAATAACCTAACTTAGTGATACCGATAGGGAAAAATGTTCGGATTAGTCGGAAAAAGAAAATCTTCAATTGTTCTTGGACTGGACATTAGTTCAACGGCAGTAAAATTATTGGAGTTGAGCTACTCAGACGACCGTTATTGCGTAGAGAGTTACGGAGTGACCTCATTGCCGCAGGACGCTGTCGTAGAAAAAGGTGTCTATGACGTAGCGGGCGTTTCTCATGCTATTCGGACGGTCGTTGAGCAGTCTCGAACCAAGGTTAAGAACGTAGCGGCAGCTGTGGCCGGCTCTTCCGTCATCACTAAATTGATCGATATGCCAGGGGGGTTGAGCGAGGACGACATGGAGATGCAGCTCACTCTGGAGGCAGATCAGTACATCCCGTATCCCCTGGAAGAGGTCGCGATCGATTTCGAGATACAGGGCCCTTCGCCGGAGCACGATAATCAGGTAGAAGTAT
>JAPKBI010000393.1 GCA_028823475.1 Halioglobus sp.
AAACCTACTGGGTTTTGGCCCTAATGAAGTAGGTGACGATTATCTGGCGTTGGCTGCAACCTTTGAACCAAAGCCTTTGGTTGCGCCAGATGTCTCGCCCGATGATATTGCCTCCGTCAATTTTACGGGCGGCACTACTGGGAAACCTAAAGGCGTAATGAGCACCTACAGTGTGACCTCTTATATGACGCAAATTCAGATGGCAGAATGGGAATTTCCTGAAGAACTGCGCATGCTTATGGCGACACCGCTGTCACATGCAGCAGCGGCCTTCTTCGTCCCAGTGTTGCAAAAAGGTGGTGCATTCTATGTGATGCAGGGCTTCAGTCCTGATGAGTTCTTCGACATGGTAGAAAAACATAACATCACCTGCACCATGTTAGTGCCGGTGATGCTGTACTTTTTGCTGGACTCACCGCGGTCCGCAACCGCAAATATGTCTAGCATGGAAACTATTTTCTACGGCGCCTCCGCGATGAATCCGACTCGCCTAGTGGAAGGTATTAAAAAATGGGGCCAGATTTTCTACCAGTTTTTTGGCCAATCAGAGTGCCCGATGGTGATCTCAAATATGACCAGAAAGGAGCACGACCTTTCCAAACCTGAGCGCTTATCCTCCTGCGGTCGCCCCAGCCCATGGATTCATTTGAGCCTACGCGATCCCGACGGCAACGAGGTGCCACGCGGAGAGCCTGGCGAAATCTGCATCCGCGGCCCTCTGATTATGAAGGGCTACAAGGATATGCCAGAACAAACTGCCGAGGCGTTTGCCGGCGGATGGCTACACACCGGGGATGTCGGCAAGTTAGACGACGATGGCTTTCTCTATATCGTGGATCGCACCAAGGACATGATCGTTACCGGCGGCTTCAATGTATTCCCCCGCGAAGTCGAGGATGTGCTGGGTACACACGAAGCAGTAGGGCAGGTTGTCGTCATCGGCGTCCCCGATGAGCAGTGGGGTGAAGCCGTAAAAGCGGTTGTCGTGCTCAAACCCGACTTTGAGGCCAGCGAGGAAATCATATCCTCTATGCAGGCACTGGTGAAAAAAGCCAAGGGTTCGGTGCAGTCACCCAAGTCTATCGATTTCGTAGCGGCTATCCCGCTAACGCCAGTGGGTAAGCCTGACAAGAAAACGGTGCGGGCACAGTATTGGACGGATAGTGATCGTGGTGTTGGCTAAGCGCTATCCATTTTTTTCCTCGGTTGAAGAGCCGTCGTGAATTCAGGCAGCGTACTACCTGGACTCGCGACGGTGCGGGCAACGGCAGTGATGGCTGTCCTCATCGTTGTTGCAGCCTGCAGCCCGGTAGAAGACGCTAGCCTATTCCCTGAGTTCAATGCGGCAAGCGCAATACCACCGCCAACAAAAGAAAGCACCGCGTTCAACCCTGAGCGCAACCTTTACTGGGGCGACCTGCACATCCACACCAGCTACTCCACCGATGCCTATATCAGCGGCGTAAAGGCGACTCCGAACGACGCCTATACCTTTGTTAAAGGCGGAGAAATCGAGCATGCCGCCGGATACGGCATTCGCATGAGCAGGCCGCTGGACTTCGCCGCAGTCACCGACCACTCCGAGTACATCGGTGTGCTACGTGCCACTGATCCAGACCTGCCACTTAAGAAGCGCAGCCTCCGCGAACGACTGCTCAAAGACGGCCGCATAAGTAACACCTTGCTGATGGCCCAGACGATGTTGGGCTTCGACCTGGAAAATGCCCTGGCCCCCGGCTGGGAGGATTTCAGCCGAGCCGCATGGCGTGACATCGTGGCGACGGCAGAGAAACACAATGATCCCGGTCGCTTTACAGCGTTCGTTGGCTACGAATGGAGTTCCATGCCGGGAGAGCGCAACCTGCATCGCAATGTCATTTACCGCAGTGCTCACGTGCCGGAACTACCATTCAGTTCAGTGGATTCTGAAGATCCCCGAGATTTGTGGACCGCACTGGAACAACAACGCAAGCAGGGCATGACGTCTTTTGCGATTCCTCACAATGGCAATGTCAGTGACGGGCGCATGTACGACGAGGTCATGTTCGACGGAAGAACGATGGATGCTAGCTATGCGCGCAGACGGATGAAAAACGAACCTCTGAGCGAAATGTTCCAGGTGAAGGGCTCCTCGGAAACACACCCACTGCTTTCCAATAAAGACGAGTTCGCAGGGTTTGAAGTTTATGACACCCTGCTGTCACAGAGCCAGGAAGACTCGCGCGCCAGGGGCAGCTATATTCGGGATGCGCTACGCACCGGGCTGAAAATGTCACATAACGAGGGCTTCAACCCCTACCGCTTTGGTGTGATCGGAAGTTCCGACGGACACAATGCCAGCTCGCCAGTGGACGAAAACAACTATCATGGCAAATTACCTATTCTCGATGGCAGCGCCGGACTGCGTATGGGAGAAACCAACTTTTACCCCGCCAGCATGCCGGGTGGCCGGCGCTGGAGTAGCGCCGGACTGGCGGCGGTGTGGGCTCAGGAAAATACGCGGGAATCCCTTTACGATGCGATGCTGCGCAAGGAAACCTACGCCACCTCAGGGCCACGCATAGTCGTACGTTTTTTGGGTGGCTGGAATTATCCCAAAGATCTGTTTAAGCAGCAGAACTGGGTAACACAAGCAGAACAACACGGCGTCGCGATGGGACAAAAATTACCTGCCGGTGATGCCGCGGCACCCGATTTTGCCGTGTGGGCCATGCGTGATCCCCTCAGTGGTAATCTGGACA
>JAPKBI010000394.1 GCA_028823475.1 Halioglobus sp.
TGCATTTTTAAAAGCCACTCGGGGCATCCTAGGGGTTCACCACCCCTTTCAGGATCTGACTAATATCTTGAGCTAACTCATCAGAAGTTCTCTCAGGTGGCCCGACAACGATTCTCTCTGAACTGTTTTTACTTCTTAGCCCTACATCCGTTGCTTGAACGCGATCATCATCAGGGTGACCGGAACCAACAGCAGCGCAAAAACAATAAGAAACGGGGTCTCAATATCCGAAGATGCCAATTGTCCTGCAAGTAGTGCTCCTAGGAGACAATGAAAAAGTACGCCGAAGAGGCCAAGAGAGGCGGCTGTTACTTTTGAAATTAGCGATTGCCTCGAGAGTGGGCCTGCGACGATTAGACCAAATAACGCATAGAGCCAGAATCCGAGATAATCGAAGGAAGTGTAAAGAGAGAAGGGAATGGAAACATTTAGCAAGCGCAGCAGGGAGTCCGCAAGCTCCGTCCCAATGCCCCCGGTTGAAACAACATGCGCTAATTGTGGAATCGTCCAGATTGCGATGAATTTAGGAATGACGAATGCGATTGCAGACGCAAAAACGATCATAGCCGCGATAAGGGCTCTGAGCTGATTTTCGCTGCTGACATGCCAGGCAATTCCTAATAGAACCCCGGTGAGGCTGAGCATGCAAACCATCTGATTAATCCAGCCGATAATAAACAATTCGCGATTGTCGTTGAGCCAAATTATTCGATTCTCATGCATCACCGTATAGCCACCCGGGGCATCGAGCGGCAGGAGAAACGATATGACAGCTGTCACGAGTACAACAATCGCAGACCAAAATGCAAAGTGGTTGATTTGATTATCAAAGTTGTTTGTCATGTGTTTTTCCATATTTTTCTTCGATGAATGTCAGAATGATCCGGCGAGTGGCTTTTGCGTTTCTTTTCCAGCGCCTACCGTGTCCCATAAAAATTGTTAAGCCTTCCAGCATTGACATGAGAGCAAGGGCTTCCGCTTTTGGATGTTGGGCACCGGACTGTCGCAAGGCACTCTCAAGTAACTTAATGTATTGAGAGTAGATGTCTTCTACTAATACAGAGGCCGTTGGATCGACCTGTTGCATCGCCCACAACTGGGGCCAGAGCCGGTCACCCATCAAGGTCTTCCCCGCTTCGTCTTCCATGATGAAGTTGACAATGTCGCGAATATCAACCGGACTATTTTGTTTTGAAAATGAGATGAATGAACGGTTGTAGGCCTCCGAGATATAACCGAACAGGGCCCTTAACATTTCTTCCGAAGTGCTGAAGTGGTATTGAAGAGCGCCTAGCTTGATGCCTACAGCCCGCGCAAGCGCTCGCATTGTGAGTCGTGCATAACCCTGATTCGCAATAATCTCAATCGCAATCTGCAAAATCTCATTTTTTCGATCGTTCATTTACTTCGAGAGATTGACATGTCAATTGACATGTTAGAGCATGTCATTTGACATGTAAAGAACGAAAGAAAATATGACGATCCTTATCACGCGTCGAGACCTACTTAATGGCATTGCACTAGGGGCAGGAGCTTTGCTGTTACCTGCTCATGGCAATGAGTCAGGAGGCCAAGCAGCAAAAACGACAGCTATAAACCCTGAAGATTTTTCCAACTATTATCCTCCGACTCTAACCGGCATGCGCGGCAGCCACGTTGGCTCCTTTGAAGTAGCTCACGCCTTAGCGTGGCAGGGACAGAAACCAGATGCCTATGAGCCACTGAACGAACACTACGACTTGGTCGTTGTCGGCGCAGGGATGAGCGGTCTTGCTGCGGCCTGGTATTACCTCAAAAAAGCCGCTCCTGAAGCACGGGTTCTGGTGCTTGATAATCACGATGACTTTGGTGGGCATGCCAAGCGTAATGAGTTTCATTACAACGGTAGGATGCTCCTCAGTCTCGGCGGTGCGCAGAATCTCGACAGCCCAAGTAATTACGGCGATGTCGCTGGGAGCCTTATGATTGATCTTGGCATCGATGAAGCAGCGATAGCACAAATGGCTGCCAACACACCTGATGATTACCCTCTGGGAGGAAAGCTGGGTGGGGATATCGGTCTGACAGTACCGGATGGCGATGGACATCTCACTATCGGCGGGCACTGGTTAAAGTATTTTCATGGAAGAGGCGATTATCGAGCTGCGGTTAGTGAGTTACCGATTCCGGAAAATCAAAAGGATAAGCTAGTAGTATTCTTTGGTGGCGAGAAGGACTTCCTGGATGACCTGTCACTGACCGAGAAATGGGACTATGTAAACAACACCAGCTACAACCAGTTTTTGTTAGATCGTGTCGGGCTTTCAATAGACACAATCCCGATACTGAACGCACATCTACTTATTTTAAATGGGCCCTCTGGATGGAACCACACAGTGCTTGAAGGCATCCTGGCTGGCTGCCCGGGGCTCCGTGCCATGGGTTGGCTCGCAGACTTTGTCGATTCAATTGCAGCCATGCTGATTGATGACCTCGCTGGTGAAATTCGCATGTTCCCGGACGGGAACGCATCTGTTGCCCGCCTTCTGATTCAGAAAATGATTCCGGGCGTGGCACCAGGTATGAAAGGATTCGAGGATGTTGCCATCGCACGCTTTGACTATAGTGCCTTGGACCTGGCCGACCAACCGGTTCGAGTTCGTCTCAATAGTACAGCCGTTGGCGTTAAAGAAGTTGGCGATCAAGTACAGGTAGACTATGTGCAGCACGACAGACCTCTCA
>JAPKBI010000395.1 GCA_028823475.1 Halioglobus sp.
CAGCCATACCCGAACAGGGTTTTCAGTTTGAGCGGGAGGGCTACTTCGTGGCAGACCGTTATGACCACAGTCCGGACAAGCCGGTTTTTAACCGGACGATAGGTCTTCGCGATACGTGGAACAATCAGTGAGGGCCGGCAGATGACATTCACGCTGTACAACACCATGACGGCGAAGAAGGAAGTATTCGAGTCTCTTGTGCCAGACACCGTTACCCTGTACGTCTGTGGGCCCACAGTCTATAACTTGGCACATATTGGCAATGCTCGCCCGGTCGTGGTGTTCGACACGTTGTTTCGCCTTCTGCAGACGCATTATGACGCCGTGATCTACGCCCGTAATATTACCGATGTGGACGATAAGATTATCGTCGCGGCACGCGAAGCCAGTCGCTCTATCGAATCGGTCACGGAAGAGTTTACAATTAAGTATCGCGAGGATATGGCGCAGCTTAATGCGTTGCCACCGTCCCTAGAGCCCCGTGCGACACATAACATTGATGCCATGATCGAGCTCACCCGCATCTTGATAGAAAAAGGTCACGCCTATGAGTCACAGGCTCATGTGTTGTTCGCGGTTGAGTCGATGGAGGACTATGGGAAGCTGTCAAACCGTGCATTGGATGATATGTTGGCTGGCGCGAGGGTTGAGGTCGCTGAGTATAAGCGTCACCCAGGAGATTTTGTCCTGTGGAAGCCTGCTGCCGAGGAAGACCCTGGATGGGACAGCCCTTGGGGCCGTGGGCGACCTGGTTGGCACCTCGAGTGTTCTGCGATGATTCGTAAACACTTGGGGGATACGATTGATATTCACGGTGGTGGGCGCGATCTTATTTTCCCTCACCATGAGAACGAGATTGCTCAGAGCCGCTGCGCCCACGGTGGCGATTATGTGCGTTACTGGATGCACAATGCATACTTGGACATCGATGGTGAGAAAATGTCCAAGTCGCTGGGTAATTTTCGAACGGTGCGTGATCTATTAAAAAGTTATCGCGGTGAGGTGCTTCGCTTTGCGCTATTGTCAGCGCACTATCGCACTCCTTTGAACTTCTCTGCAGACCTTTTGGAGCAGGCCCAAACAACGCTTGATAGCCTCTACAGTACACTGCGTGAGGTGCAGGATGTAGATGTCGAGATGGAAGTTTGCCTTGCGGATGAGCCGTTCTACCACGCATTGAACGACGACCTTAATACGCCGATCGCGATCGCCGAGATTCATGCCTTGGCCAAGCAATTACACAAGGCGGAAGCAGACGCTAGAGGGGGCTTGAAGGCGCGTATTCTTGCGGCAGGGAACCTGTTGGGGATTCTGCAGCAGGACCCCACGCAGTGGTTGCAAGGGGCAGAATCTGATGATGCGATTTCCGCTGAGGAGATCGAAGCGCTAATCATCGAGAGGCAGCAAGCCAAGCTGGCGAAAAATTATAACCGCGCCGATGAAGTGCGTCAGGCGTTACTTGCTCAGGGTGTAGTGCTTGAGGATTCTCGTGAGGGCACCCAGTGGAAACGCAAGTCTGATTGATCGTGATGTCTGACGTTGCAGGCGTGCTTCATCGATGGTTTGTGAGCGTCCCGCTGTGCTGTGCAGGCCGTCAATCGCGCTGGCACCGGTATGATTCTATCCCAGGCTTTTTTCTGCAGATACAACGCTCTGCATGATTAAAGTATTGATGGTCATTGGGCCTACACCACCGGGAACAGGGGTGTACGCCGACGCTTTGTCCCCTAGTGCAGAGAGTTCGATATCACCCAGGCCGCCCGGATGATAGCCCGCATCGACTACCACGGCACCTTCCTTTATCCAGTCAGCTTTGATGAACTCTGGCTTACCTACAGCAGCCACTAAAATGTCTGCCTGGGCGATGATGTTTGGTAGATTTTTGGTGCGAGAGTGACAGATGGTGACGGTCGCATTTTTCTGCAGAAGCATCATTGCCATCGGCTTGCCAAGAATAGCACTGCGCCCGACTACGACGGCATGCTGGCCTTCGATCTCAATGCCATAGTGCTCCAGCATACGCATGATGCCTTGAGGAGTCGCGCAGCCGTAGGCGTCTTCGCCCATCGCCATCCGACCGAAACCGAGACAAGTGACACCGTCCACGTCCTTGTGCAGGGCGATGGCATCGAAGCATGCGCGCTCGTCAATTTGTTGGGGCGCAGGGTGCTGCAGCAGGATGCCGTGAACGTCCGGGTCTGCGTTGAGCGCCTCTATTCTTGCCAGTAGCTGCTCTGTGGTTGTCGACGCGGGCATTTCTACAGCTAGGGACTCCATGCCTACCCGGCGACAGGCATTGCCTTTCATTTTCACATAGGTTGCCGAAGCGGGGTCATTTCCCACCAGAATCGTCGCAAGAATAGGCGTTTTCCCTCCAGAATTAACCTTGAGGCGCTCTACTCTGGCCAATAATTCAGCCTCGGTTTGTGCCGCCAGAGATTTTCCGTCGAGGACAAGTGCGGACATTCGATGTATTCCTTACGTCTATGCGGCCCTCAGAGGGCCGCGGGGGTGGTTTGATGGGGGCTACCCCACTTCAGCGTGCAGAGTTGGTGTGGATTGCGCCGCATTGTTACACGGGAGAGCGGGTCAGTGAAAGACTGTGTTGTATTTTGCCGTTGACGCTTACGGTGTGGATGAGTATTATGCTGCCTCCTGAAATAGGGCTGGCGCTAGCGCCAAAATGATGACATCGGGGTATAGCGCAGTCTGGTAGC
>JAPKBI010000396.1 GCA_028823475.1 Halioglobus sp.
TCTACCAGATGTCGATGCTCGCCGAGCCCCGGCACGACGAGCGGGTGAACCGCCACCTGCGCACCCTCTCGGCCAATTGCATCCAGCTCCTCGGCAGGATACGCCCCCTTCATCGCCAACAGCCGACCCTCTGGAGCCAGTAGGTGGCGGCAACCATGCATCATATCCTGCAAAGAAGCAAAAGCCCGCGATAACACCGCGTCAAACGGCTCGACAACACGAAATGACTGCACCCGCGCCTGATGAACAACCATATTATCCAAGCGCAGTGCCGTTTTCACCTGAAACAGAAACCGAGTCTTCTTGCCGTTACTATCCAGCAAATGAAACTCTCTCTGAGGAAAAAGTATCGCCATAGGGACTCCCGGCAAGCCCGCCCCCGTTCCAACATCAAGAACACGTTGGCCCGCTAGAAAAGGCGCAATAGCCAGGCTATCCAGCAGGTGACGCGTGACCATGTCTGCCTCTTCGCGCACCGCGGTCAAGTTATATGCCGTATTCCATTTTGACAGTAGTGCCACATAGTCGAGCAACCGTGCCTGCTGGTCGCTGCCAACAGACAACTTCAGATCATCGCAGCCTTGTTGCAACCGATAGAACAGGTCTGACTGCAATTCAGGCCAACTTGCGTTGGCTGTCGGAGTCTGCCTGCCTATCGCTGCCGAGGGCACCGCGCTTTTTGAGGTAAATCAGCAACAATGCAATGGCGGCGGCCGTAACGCCGGGTATGCGCCCGGCTCGAGCCAGAGAGTCTGGCCGAGCGGCACTCAACCTTTGTTTCACCTCATTAGACAAGCCGTCAACCGCGTTGTAATCCAAATTAGCCGGTAGGGGTGTATGCTCATTGCGACGCAGCCGCGCAATATCTTCTTTCTGTCTTTCGATGTAGCCGGCGTACTTGGCCTGTATTTCAACTTGTTCTGCTGCTTGGAGATCTGCACTGGGCTCTCCCACCAGCGCTGCGAGGTCCTCGTATTCAAGTTCCGGGCGTTTCAGCAGCTCAGCCAGTGAATACTCGCGAGCAATCGGGTTTTTTAGTTTTCCAGAGAGCGCTTCAGCTTGGGGGGTGTGGGGATGAACCCAGCTGGTCGCTAGCCGGGTTGTTTCGCGCTCTATTTCATCGCGTTTTCCTTCAAAGCGCTCCCAGCGAGCATCGTCTACAAGACCCAATGCCCTCCCGCGCTCGGTGAGTCGCAGATCCGCATTGTCTTCACGTAGCAGCAATCGGTACTCCGCGCGAGACGTAAACATGCGATAGGGCTCTAAAGTGCCCATTGTGATCAAGTCATCTACCAGCACACCGATATAGGCCTCGTCTCGTCGTGGGGTCCAGGCCTCCTTTTCGCGCACCGCGAGTCCGGCGTTGAGCCCAGCTAACAAGCCTTGGGCAGCGGCCTCTTCATACCCGGTAGTACCATTGATCTGCCCAGCAAAATATAACCCGGGGAGCGCTTTTGTCTCCAGGGTTGCATTGAGGTCCCGCGGATCAAAGAAGTCGTATTCGATAGCGTACCCAGGCCTAGTGATGTGAGCGCTCTCAAACCCTTTGATAGAGCGCACTAGATCGACCTGGACATCAAATGGCAGGCTGGTAGAAATGCCATTGGGATAAAGCTCCCGCGTGGTTAACCCTTCCGGTTCTATAAAAATCTGATGCGAACTTTTATCCGCAAATCGGTGAATCTTGTCTTCAATGCTGGGACAGTAACGCGGCCCGACCCCCTCTATAACACCTGAATAGAGGGGTGAGCGGTCCAGGCCGCCTCGAATAATATCGTGGGTTTGCTCATTAGTGTGGGTGATCCAACAGCAACGCTGCTCGGGATGTTCCGCGGTGCCACCCATATAGGACATTACTGGCTCTGGCTGATCGCCCCACTGTTCTTCTAAGCCGGAGAAATCGACGCTGCGTGCATCAATTCGCGGTGGTGTGCCGGTTTTCAGGCGCGCGACCCGAAATGGCAGTTCCCGCAAGCGCGCAGCGAGGGCGATGGACGGCGGGTCACCGGCGCGGCCCGCAGAGTTATTCTCGAGCCCAATGTGTATTTTCCCACCAAGGAACGTGCCGCTAGTAAGAATCACTCGCGGCGCCCGAAAAACGAGCCCCATTTGCGTAATCGCACCGGCTATTCGGCCATTCTCTATCAACAGGTCATCAACCGGTTGCTGAAATATAGACAAGTTAGGTTGTGACTCGAGCATTTGGCGAATGGCATTCCTGTACAGCACCCTGTCCGCCTGGGCCCGCGTAGCCCTGACGGCCGGCCCTTTACGTCGGTTCAACACCCGAAACTGTATCCCAGCCTGGTCGGTGGCACGAGCCATGGCTCCGCCTAAAGCATCCACCTCCTTAACAAGGTGGCTCTTTCCGATCCCACCAATAGCAGGATTACAGGACATTTGTCCCAGCGTATCGACGCTGTGGGTAAGCAAAAGGGTACGACACCCCATGCGTGCAGCGGCCAGACAGGCCTCCGTACCCGCATGACCTCCACCAATAACGATCACTTCAAATTGTTGCTGATATTCCACTGCTGGCCTCGCGTACTAAGTGCACACTCTTTTGGGGGTGAGAGATTATACGCGGGCAATGGCTGTTGTTCAAAATATGTTCGACGCCTCTGTAAATTCCGGATCAGTTGGCGGGCAATCTCGCCTCGCACCAGCTAAGGATTTGATCCAGAACGTCTTGGCGCTCAGGTTCATTGAGAATCTC